>WOZL01000105.1 GCA_011620305.1 Candidatus Dojkabacteria bacterium
ACACTAGTTCCCCCCTGTCTTACTATCAATAGATGATACTGTAAATCAGAAAGCTCAGACTTTAAACCATTGATAGTTCTAGAAACTAACTCCCTACTATTATACTTCTCATTTAACTCTCTCTGTAACTTAGCTCTTGCGGCTAAAAGGAGATCCTGAGAATCATCCAAATCCTTCTTTTGGACATCTAACTCCTTCTTCTCTTCTACTAACTCCTCCTTGAGTACAGTGAGATTCTCAAACTCACCAGTAATATCAGTAATCTCATCTTTAAGTATAGAGATTGCAGTTCTCTTTACAAAAAGAGATTGTATAACTTCATCAATACCAGTATTAGAAAAGAAAAACTCAACTGAACCAACCCTACTCTCCATATACAACTTACCAGAAATAGAAGCTAAAGATGACCTCTTGGCCTCTAAAATCTCTTCTTTCTCTTTAATCTCTGCTAACTTTTTCTCAATCTCCCTATCCTTAGCCTCTATCTCCTCCTCCATCTTATTTATCTCCTCTGTGATAAGGCTTATCTGTTTAGAAACAGAGTAATTACTACTCTTAATCTCATCAATACGAGCCTCTATACTCTCCAACTTAGACTCATTCTCCTCTATCTTTTCTTGTGTTTCTTCTATCTCATTCTCAATCTCGTCTTCAGCAGTTGAGTATGCAGGAGTAAATTGCAAAAGCAAAAAGAAAACAGATAGTAGCAAAAAAATTATGAAATGTAATATAGGCAGTTTCTTCATACGAAATTATCCTATATTTATACGAAGTAATCAATAAGGGTGCTAATTAGAAGTCCTGCTAATAGAATGAGTACAAGACCAAGTATTGCCCAAGTAAGTGTCCCTTGTGCTTGCTTAACTTTATCAGGATTCCCAGCAGATGTCATCCACATATATCCGCCAATAATGATAAAGACTAGTGAAATAACAACACCTATTGGTACTAACCAATCTATTACTGTATCAAATCCTGTAAACAACTCTTCTATCTTTGGTGGTTCCATCTATCTTATACCTAAATTAACTTTGTAACAGAGTATTCGTAATATACTCTACAACTAAAGGTGCAATAAATACAATTACTAAACCCACTATTGCAAATATTAAAGACCTAGTTGCATCCTCTACTTTCTCTTCATCTCCCATAGCTAGAATATATTTTATTCCTGCGATAATGAGAGCTGCTATAGCAATTAAAACTGAAAAACTTATAACTAAATTTACAAGGTGAACAACCAACTCATCCAAGCTCTCAAAGCCTACTGGATTATTTAGAATAGAGAAATCCAACATCTATAAATATCTTCCTATTAAGCAACAATACCTGTTAAGAGTAGTGCTGCCTCAGTCTGAAGAAGATCCTTTAGCACAAATTGCACCATTAATACTGCTATAAAGGCAATCACTAATCCAACAATTGCGTATGTTAAAGATTTAGTAGCTTTCTCTACCTTTGCCTCATCTCCACTAGCGGTAATGTACATAATACCACTGAAGATTAATACAGCAACACATATTACTGCTGTAGCACCTATAAGTAGGTTTAGAGCATCAATAATAAGCTTGTTTATATCTGTATATCCTGTCCCTTCTAAACCACCAATTATTTTGCGTGGGTCCATAAGTAAAAGTTGTAAATAATTTATATATTAATGATTTTATCAAACTAAAGTAATATTAGCAACATCTGCTACACTTTCAAGGCAGTTAGAATGGTCTTTATTATGAGACCTGCCACCCATACTATGACTAATCCAATTATTGCACCTGCTAAAGTTCTCTGCCCCTGTTCTACCTTTTCTGGATCTCCCGTAGATGTAATTAAGGTTATACCTGAAACGATAATCATAGCTACTGCTACTACAGAACCAAGCCCTATTAAAATATTTATTATATCCCTAATCTCTATAGAAAGACCTACCCCTTGTGGATCTGACCATCTCATTGGTAAAGGGACATTAACTTCAAAATTATCACCAAATTTAAAAATGTAGAAGTAACCAACCCTGCTAAATTTCTTTAAGAAATTCTTCACTCTAAATAAAGCCTAAATTAAATACATTAGAAACTAAACCTAATATTGATACTGATAAAAGAATAAATACAAGACCAATAATTGCATTAGTAATCATCTCTCTAGCATCTTTTAATTTATCAGGATTACCCTGACTACTTATCATCTTATAACCAGCTACTATTATAAGCACAACAGTAGCAAGACCTGCTAATGGTAGAGCTATTGAAATAATATTAGAGGCGAAATCACCTAAAGCATTCCCACTACCTACATTAAAAATTCCAGTACCCTCAGAGTTAATATTATCTCCAAGTAATCCTGAGAGAGTATCCTCTGCATAAACTTTGTTAAATATACTATTCATACCCTGTATTATACACAATCTTTAAGATTAACTAAACCACAGCATCTTCACATACAGTATTGTAATCACAATATCTACAAAGATAACCTGGGGTAGGTGTAAAATCTTTCTCCTTAATATTCTCAATTATCTCAACTACTCGATTTTTAGCAGCCTCCTTTCTCTCTTCTGAAACATCTACCTCTACTACCTCTCCATGCTCTACAAATACATACTTCGCAGCAATGACTTTAAGTCCTAATTTTTGCTCAGCAAATAGAGCATATAGTGGTAATTGAAGATCTTTTTTAATATTCGCATCATTTTTTACCTTACCAGTCTTGTAATCAATTATCTCTACCTCTAACTTCTCCTTACCTTCATTAACAATATCTATCCTATCTATCTTACCCACAAAAACACTCTCTCCTACATGTACAGAGAAAGACTCCTCCAAACGGTAAGGCTTTTGGTCTTCGTTATATAGATTTTTGTAATATTTCTTTAACATACTCTTACCTGATAATTTTCTTTTCTCTTCATGAGCTTTACTATCGTATCCATGAGATAACCAGTGCATATCATATAGCTCTAGAAGTTTTTCCTCGGTAGGTTTCTCTACTATCCCCTCAAAACCCTCTCTAGAATCTTTTAGTAAAGTATAGAAATCTTTTAATGTATTATGAATGGTAGAACCAAATGACAAAGAAGCATGTGGCTTAGATGGGACTCTAAGAACATAGGCGTATTTATACTTCTTAGGACAATCTTCATATGTATTTAACTGTGAGTAACTCACCCTCTTGGTAGTGTCTATATCTTGCATATCCTCCTCCACTATATCATCTTCTCCCTTGTAATGACTTAATTTCTCCTGTGCTGTTTCTTCAAGTCCTCCGACATCTGGTTTAGCGAATGATTTAGATATATCCCCATCTAATATCTCATGTAAGAATATACTTGGCTTCTTTTTTCTTTTAGCATTTCCATAAAAATGTGCAGCTGTTAAATACAACCTCTCTTTTGCCCTAGTTGCGCCTACATAGAAAAGTCGTCTCTCCTCCTGTATATGCTCCTCCTTACTATCCAAATCTTCTGAGATTGACTCCTTAACTAGCTCCTCTGGCATAGGTATCCTATCACTCATATTTCTAGTTGGAAATCTATCTGATACTAGATTACACAGAAATACTACTGGAAACTCTAAACCTTTGGCACTATGTACAGTTAAAATATTTACTCCATCAAAATCATCAAAGTCTGACTGTTCTACTGTTGGAGAATCCCCTACTTTAATTGAGTAGTCTAAGTAATCAAGATATTCATACACATTGGTTTCAATATTATTCTTTTCAAACTCTTTAACCAAATCAAAAAACTTAGTAATATTGGAAACCTTAAATAGATTCTCATTACTCTCATTGTCCAAAAGATACTGTATATATCCACTCTCTGTTACAAAGTCATACAGGATTTCTCCTATCGATTTTCCATCTTTCATCATCTTTAGACCATTATCAACTATCAAAAGGAAATCACTTATCGATGCAATACTTACAGGTGAGAGAATTTTTTGTATTAGATTACTTTCTTCTACATCTAAGTCATCAATATCCCAATCATCTTCTCCTAATTTAACCCCCCAGAGTTTTTCTAATTCTTCAAAAAGTGAAAGGTTCTCCTCTCTTGCTAATCTATTAAGCTCTACTATCTCACGAGATGTAAGACCCCATATATCCATCGTAAGAAGCTTGAACATAGCTATACCATCTGTATAGTCAGTTAATATTTTAAGAAATGATATTAAATTCTGTATCTCTTCTCTTGTGTATAGTCCTCTTTGGCCTCCTAGTTTGTAAGGTATTCCATAGTAGCGAAGAGTTTGTATAAAGATATCTGCTTGTGCATTAGAACGAGTTAATATAGCAAAGTCAGAAAATGTGTATTTACCCTCATTCTCACTATCTAGAAGAGATGATTGTCCTGATTCATCAAAAGTAATACTTCCCTCACTCTCAGCTTCAATATCTTTGTGCCCCGTAAGATTAAGAATCTCTTCAGCTATCCATTCAGCCTCTGCATTATCAGTTCCAGCTACTACTAAATTTACTGCATCTTCATCATCCTCTTCGAAAGCTTTACTTGCAATTAATCTTTTATTTATATTCTCTGTCACCTCTAATCTATATGGGTTGTTATGTTTAATCAACCTATATGCCGAATCTAATATTTCTTGTCTAGATCTGTAGTTTTGAGTAAGCACTATTTCCTTGGCATCTGGATATCTCTCCTTAAATTGTAGGATGTTAGAGATTGCAGCCCCTCTAAATTTGTAAATTGCCTGATCATCATCCCCCACTACAGTTAAGTTTCTAGGTAGCTTTCTTTCATTTTTGTAATCTTTGCCTAAAACTAATGTATTTACTAACACGTTCTGTGTGTAATTAGTATCTTGGAATTCATCTACTAAAATATATTTAAACTTATCCTGATACTTTCTTAACACACTCGGTCTATCTCTAAAAAGTTTTAAGGTTAAATTTATCAAATCTCCAAAATCTAATTTTGACTCTTCTATCTTAAACTCACTATACATCTTGTATGTCTCTGCTAATTCTTTTAGCTCTTTGTATCTCTGTTTCTCTTCATCTGTTTTTTGAGGTAGCTCTTTAACAAACTGTAAATAGTCATCTGGTGAGCAGTCCTCATCTTGGAGTCTAGAGAAATGCTTGATTAAGTCATTGATAAATTGAGTTGGATTACCTTGTGGTCTGAATATATCTAACGGGAAATCGAATATATGTTTGCGCATGAATATATAGCTTTGAGCTTGTGTCATAAGGGAGTAGTTAGTATCAAGTCCAATGTAGTGCCCATCGTTATGTAATACCCTGTCACAGAATGCATGGAATGTAGATACCCAGGGTTCCTCATATCCATACTCCATCTCAATATCTATTCTCTCTACCATCTCCTCTGCTGCTTTTTCTGTAAATGTAAGTGCTAAGATTTCAGCAGGTTTAGCCCACTTTGATTTCATAATATAGATTACTCTTTGAGTAATTACAGATGTCTTACCGGTACCTGCACCAGCTATGATTAAAAGTGGTCCCTCTTTGTGCTCTACCGCTTCTTTCTGCTTTTCGTTTAGTCGTATTTGATCCATATTAATAGAGCGTAGATATCATAAAAGAGATAGCTAGTACTAGTAACCCTATTGATGTCATTGTTAATATCCTAACTATATTTATTTTTTGTTT
>WOZL01000076.1 GCA_011620305.1 Candidatus Dojkabacteria bacterium
ATAAAAAGAGAAAATGAGTAAATTATTTCTTGAGTTTTTTTGTTATTAGAAGTGTAGGGATTAAACAGATATATAGCCTCCCTTTATTGGTATCAATAAATAGACCTATCCATAAATCATACCAAGCAAAAGATAGTTTAAAGTTTCTAATTTCAAAAATTTTATAATCTTTCTTAGTAGTAATTTGAGTTTAATTCATATATATATGAAACTACTACTTAAGTCTCTTAATTAGTTGAGTTGGTGTCTTTATAAAATCTGTAAACAATACATTTCTACAACCCTCTTCTATATCTTCCTCAAGTGCATATATTGGTTTATCACATGCTACGGCGTAACCTATCTCTAATGTAGTACTATTCCCTATATATCCACCTTTGTTATATACGAATACAACATCAGCTTTTTTAATCTTGTAAAAATGGTCATGTGTTAATCCCATGAGTATATATCTCTTGTAATCCCCAGATAGAGTATCCCATTCTTTTCCACCACGATATAGATTTGGTTCATACACAACAACGCCTTTGTCTTTCAAGTTTTTAGCAAACTCTCCCATTTCTTTTTTAAATCTTTTAGATCCACAAAGTACTACAGATTTCATGTTATGTTTATTTAATATATTTTAAATCTTTCATTTTCTTGATTGCTTTGTCATACACATATTGCATAAAAGGTTCATTAGAAAGTTCTACCATTTGATCTATGGGTATCCATTTAACACCACTGTTTTCTTCCTCTTGAATATGTAGAGATTCATTTTCGTCTCCCTCTAACAAAAATGCAATGGACAAATGTACATGAGCAGGTACATATTTACCTCTTTTTGTATGACCAAGAACGGGGAGAGTGTCTAGAATAAAGATATCTTTAGATATGGGGGTAATATTATTAAGTCCTGTTTCCTCTTTTGTTTCTTTAATTGCAACATGTAGGAAATTAGAATCTCCATCCGTATGTCCTCCCACCCAACTCCATGAGTTGTATATATTATGGTGTATCATTATGACTTTTGTTCTTTCTTTGTTTAAAACAAATGCAGAAGAGCACATATGTCCATATTCGTTCTCTCTTGTAAGGTAGTTGTCAAAGGAATTAATATATTTAAGAAATACTTCTTTATCTTTCTCTTCTTGAGGGTTATATGGTTTGTAATTTTTTATTTGTTTTAATACATCCATTGTCTGGATTATTCTAACATATACCAAAGAAGTATTCGATTATGTTTATCCACAGAAAATGTAGTAGGGTGAACGAGAATGGAAGGGAATTTCAAATTTCTATACACTAGGCTATGTTTTGAAAACCCAGTTTTTGGGGATCAGAATAATAAAACAAATCATGTAGAGTAGAACCATATATAAAAATTCTATTTCTATAACATACACAAAACCGTATCCTTTGGAAATAAAAACTACCTTAGAATATAGAAGCTATTCTTAGTACTACCCTGTTTCTCTAAATAACCCTTTGAAACAAGATCATCTAAGAGATTAAAAGCCTGCTGTCTAGATATATCTAGATCCTTTGCAACATCAGAAGAAGTAATCTCTTTGTACTTCTTAATTAAATCTAAAACATCCTTTTCTCTATTTGTAGGACGCATATTAAAGGATATATTCTTTAAACCTTCCTCTATCTTAGCTAGTGCTGATTGTAGAGAATACTTAACACCATCTGTAAAATACTCTAACCATTCTGTTTTATCTCCACTATCTGCAGAGTGTAAAGAGTCAGAATACTGAATTCTATCTATATCATAGTAATCATCAAGTATGAAATACTTATTGATTTTGTACCCTAATTTATCTAAAAGAAGTGTAGTTGTTAATCTACAAACTCTACCATTACCATCTACAAATGGGTGAATATATACAAACTCATGATGATATATACCTGCTTTAAGTATGGGTAATTCTTCTGATGTATTTGTCCAATCTATTAATTCTTCAAGAAGCTTCTCTATCTCTTTTCTAGTATGTTTTGGAGGTTCATGTTTAACAACTACGGTTCCATCTTCTGTAGGATTGCCAACCACTACCTTACTATTTCTGATCTCTCCTGCAATTTCATTCTCAACCCCTTCTAAGAGTTCTTTGTGGATCTTTAGTATTGTATCAATATCTAAAGTGTCATATTCTTTCCCTATCTGTTTTAAGATATCAAAGTAGTTTCTTACTTCCTTCTCATCTCTATTTGCTGGGACTCTATCACCTAGTATTAAATTAGTAACTTCTTCTTGAGAGAGAGGATTACCTTCTATACTGTTAGAGGAAAAGGAGGATTTAACAAGGTTATGTTTTTCAAGATTAAGAAGTAATTTTTTAGGAACTACTTGTGATTCTAATTGGCCGTAGAGTCTTTCTATAGAGGAGATGTTTTCTAAGAGTTTTTTACTTAAATTGTACTTAGTATTTAGCATATTTCATTATATGGATATGTCAAATAATTGTCAAGGTATTTGACAACATAATTGACAATGGGATTGTATAATTATCCACAAAAAATATAGTAAGGTAAACGAGAATGTAACGGAATAGGAAACTTCAGCATACTCAAATTCTTGTGTTATATCAACATTCTTACTTCGAACGGAAGGGGTATAAAAGTAGGGCCTTTTTCAGACTTCTATATCTACCAGGCCTAATTTCTGAAAACTCTTTTTTTGAGGGTCGAAATAATCAAGGTTTAATAACCTTTCTAAAGGGTGGTGTACGGGTCTATAAGGAACCTGAGGATTATGGCGGGGTGGACGGGACTCGAACCATCATTAAAACTTTACAGATACCTAAAGGATTCCTTAAATCAAATGTTAGAGCCTCGTTCTCTATGTGGACGGGTCTCATCTATGAAGAATAGGTATGAATATTTAGCTCTCTTTTTTAACATAATATATGAGGTAGTTATCTTTCTCTGTATCTCTTCTACCGGTATCTAATACTTCGAAACCATTCTCTTCTAGAACGGTTTTGAATTCATCATCTTGGTAATAAGTAAATAATCTTCCAGTATCTGGATCAATTCTTTCTCCGTCTCCCTCTTTCATTACAATAAAACCTACTGCTCCATTTCTTAATACTGAAGAAATAGCTAGTAAAGATTCGTTCATTTCATCTCTTGGTATATGTAATAGAACTGCAGAGGCCCAAAACCCATCAAACTCTCCTAGTGAAGGCTCTAGTTCGTGAACATACTTTTTGATAAATTTTCCTGAGGGACATCTCTTTTGAGCTAATTCAAGGAAACCAACAGAAGGATCGATACCAATATAATCATAACCTAAGTCCATTAAGGATTTCGTATCTTTTCCAATACCTGAACCAATCTCGAAAATTTTTCCAGTTGGAAGATACTCACTGAATTTTTTCATCTCTTTTTTCCACCAAGTTTCTTTCTCATCTCCACCATGAGTTGCTGCCCAATTACTTGCTTCTTGATCATAATATTTTACTGTTTCTAGCTTCTTGTCATCCATAAGCAAGTATATCAAAGTTTTCCACAGAAGATATTGTAGGGTAAACGAGAATGTAACGGAATCTCAAATTCTTGCATCTCGATTTTACTGCGTTATATCAACATTCTTACTTCGAACCAATATGAATAAGTATTGTTTTAAAGAGGAAAAATCAGTATAATTAGATAGATACTATAAGTTGTATCTAGATCTTTTAAAACCAAATATTCAGTCAGAGAGGAGAATGAGATGAAAAAAATATCGCAAGAACTTTTGTGTGACGACTTTTTCCTAATTTCTGATAAACAAAGGAATCTCATTTACTCTCCTCTTCGTAGGGTAGTATTTGAAGTTTTCCCTTTAGGGATAACAGAAATTAGAAGATGTCAAAATGAAGGGACGATAGAAACAATATTTGAGAGAAAGAAACTTCAAGAAAAGAAAGTCTTGGTTAATAGGGTTGGGAAACCGTATAAGCCAATGCAAATAGTTCTTTCTTTAACTTCTAATTGTAATCTTCGCTGTATATATTGTTACGCTGAAGCAGGAAAGAATTCTAGAACCATGTCTTGGCAGATTGCTAAGAATGCAATAGATGAAACTATAAAGAATCTTCGAGAAGCAGGAAGGAATGAGTTTCGATTGACATTTCATGGTGGAGGCGAACCCTTTGTAGCATTTAAATTGATGCAAAAATGTATCAGTTATGTTAACGAGATATGGAAAGGGAAGAAGGATTTCTCGGTAGTGACCAATGGAACATTGATTACACCAGAAAGAGCTGATTGGTTAGCTGAAAATGAATTTAGATTAACAGTTTCTCTAGATGGGCCACCTGATGTACAAAATATACAGCGACCTAAAGCTAATGGTGAGGGTTCTTATGATGATGTAATTTCTGGGGGTCAACTACTTAAAGAAAGAGGTTTGAAATTCGGTATTCGATCAACAATAACAAATTTTAATGTTTTCAAGATGAATAAACTTTTGGAAATAGCTAAAAGTTTGGATTGTGGTCTTAAATTAGAACCCTTTACTCCTGTTGGCAGGGGAGCTGAAACAGAAATACTATCTCAGGAGGACTACTTTAATCAGTATATGATTGCCTCTAGACTTGCAAAAGAAATAAAGGTACATTTGAAATCTACCTATTTCCCTGGATTTGATCCAAAATGCATTTTTTGTGCAGGCGATGGAGAGATGTTTTGTGTCCTTCCGGATGGAAAAATCTCTACTTGTTCTAGGGTTACAAAGGAGGATGATTTTCTCGCAGACACTTTTATTATTGGAGAAGTAACTGGTAAAGGTTTGATTGTAGATTCTGGTAAAGTGGAAGAGTTGAGACATCTAAACGTTATGTTCTATGAACAATGCAAGAACTGCTTTGCAAAATGGTATTGCATGGGTGGATGTCACAATACTAGATTGTTAAATTTTGGAGTAATGCCAGAAGAGCACTGCAGGCTAGAAAAGAACTTCCTCTGGTTCAACTTGATAAAATCAATAGATTCTAATGAAAGGAGGTGAGAGTGATGGCTGAAATGTTTGGTAATGTCGTAGTTTTGGCAGAAGCTGATACTACAGTTGCAACAAACTGCAATCCAGATTGTTATGGGGATTGTCAGGACAATTGTGACTGCTACTGTGAAAGCTATTGCATAGACGATGACGACTGGGATTAGCATTTGTGCTATCCTTATTGTATCCACTAACCCTCTGGGGGTAAAAACATTTTACTCCCAGAGGCAATTCTTTAGAAAAATATGAAAATATCTGTCAAAACAAATCAAAATATTATCTTCTTTGAGGTTCTAATATCGCTACTAAACAATGACAGAAAAATTCACCCCTTAGGGGAAAAAATAATAGAGGAATTTAAAGATATTCGAAAGATAGAAGCATATAACGAATTCAGAAGAAGTATTGAAGAAAAGAAAATACCCTCCCATCCTTGGCAATATATTTTCCTATCAGTAAACTTAAATGATAGTCTTACCACTAAACCATTATCTCCAAATGACGGTTTTGGACCTAACAGAGTGAAATCATATAATGAAAATATTTTTCCGATAGTAAGTAGAATACATACAAAGGTTAACTTTAAGGGGAGGTACAAGACCGAGATACTTCCAGAATATGAT
>WOZL01000077.1 GCA_011620305.1 Candidatus Dojkabacteria bacterium
CTCAATATTTGGATTACAGTTCATACCAGTTACAATTTCACACCTATCTTTAATACCAATACTGTTAATTATTGTATTAATAAGCATAAACTGGATTACATTAATATCTTACTACTTCAAACATAAGGATAGAAAAGGATTCTCCCTTTTAGAATTAATAGAGGAACATAAGAGGGATAGTATTAGAAATATTGTTTTCTTAACAATTACAATACTTTCTGTATCGATATTTTTAAAAGGGGAGTTATTAATCCTCTTTATCGTCACATACCTATCCTCTTCTATTTCAATATACCTAAGTACATTTCTACTAAAGAAATTTATCAATGATTAATTACAGTAAGCCGGTAATAGTAATAGCAGGGCCTACTGCTTCAGGTAAGTCTTCTTTGGCAATTAAATTAGCTAAAGATATTAACGGATATATTATTAACGCTGACTCTAGACAGGTCTACAAAGAGCTTAGGATTGGTACTGCCCAACCAGTACCAGATATTGTAAAAGATGATGTTTGGTATATAAGTGGTATTAAACATTATCTATATGGTCATGTATCAGCAAAAAAGAGATATAACCTCTACCAGTATCAAAAAGATGTACAAAAAGTATTTGATAAAGAGAATGGAATACCAATTCTTGTTGGAGGTACTGGACTATACATTGATTGTATAGTTTACAATTACAAACTTAAACAGAACGAAAACACCTCAACTGAATACTCTAGAGAAGAGTTAGAAAAAATGAGTGTTAAGGAGCTACAATCAAAATTAGAAAAAGAAACATTAAAAAAACTTAACAGCAGTGATCGAAATAACCCAGTACGGTTAATCAGAGCTATAGAAAGAGGTGGTGTAAACAGAAAAAAAGGAGAGACACTTAATCACCTATATACAGTAGTAAATATTGAGGGTAATGAGCTAAAAGACAGAATTAGTAAGAGAGTGGATTTAATGGTAGAACAAGGGCTAGTTGAAGAGGTTAAGGACTTACTAGATAATGGTTTTAATTTTAAGATGTCAGCTATGCAAAGTATTGGGTATAGAGAATTTGCTGGATATTTTGAAAAGGATAGAACTTTGGAACAAGTTAAAGATGAAATAATTTTACGTACTATCCAATACTCTAAAAGACAGAGAACTTGGTTTAAAAGAAATAAAAATATAGTTGAGGTAATTAGATACAATACTCTTTACGAAGAGGCTTTAAAGTTTTTAAGTATTTCATAATTACTATCCTTTACTCTAACTAAATCTATCTGATTAATATCAAACTGAATTGTCCTCGTAACTTTACTATCAAGTACATTTTTAATATCTTTAACAATATTTGAGATTTCCTGATTACTTAAATCTTTATTAATTCTACCTATAGCAACATGAGGATGGAAATATCCATTATCCTTTATCTTTAAAGTATTAGCCATTTTGTATTTTAAATCTCTTAGAGTATCTCCCCCTTGCTCTATTTCCATATACAAAAGAGATCTCATACTCCTATTAGAGCCAAGCTTAATATCACCTAAGGACACAGTTATTGGCTTATCAAATATTTGGTCAACCTTTTTAGAGATGTATAGCTTTTTAAGAGGACCTATATCCTCACTAAGATTTTGCAGTTTAATATGATAATCAGAGGGTTTAATCCAACGAACCTGAATTCCCATATCAGAAAATATTTCAGATATATCATCCATACTATCTATGATTTTTTCTCTAGACTTATCGTCTATGAAATACCCTAGGAAGTGATTCATATTACTCCTCTATTTTATCAAATCCTGTGTATTTCTGTAGTACTTCAGGAACTAATATACTTCCATCTTTCTGTTGGTATGTTTCTAGTATAGCTACCATTAATCTACTTGTAGCTAAACCTGAACCATTAAGAGTATGCATATATCTAATATCCCCATCTTTAGTTCTGTACCTCATCTGTCCTCTTCTAGATTGATACTCTCTTGTATTTGAGATAGAGCTCACTTCATAGTACTGCTCAAGAGTTGGTAACCAAACCTCGATATCTATTGTCTTCGCTGCTGCTGCAGAGCAATCTCCAGCTGCTAGTTTTACTCTGTTGTAATGTAATCCTAAACCTTCTACTAATTTCTCTGCTTTACCAACAAGCTCATCAAAAAGGTCATCTGATTGTTCTTGAGTAGCAAATATATACATCTCAACCTTATTAAACTGATGAACTCTAATTAGTCCTCTTTCATTCTTTCTATAACTACCTGCCTCTCTTCTGTAGCATGGTGTATATGCGAAAAACTTCTGTGGCAAATCTTTCTCTTCAAGAATTTCATCTCTATAGATACTAGTTAATGATGTCTCAGCCGTAGGGATTAAACATTGGTCATGCTCTACCCAATATACATCATCTTTAAACTTAGGAAGTTGTCCTGCTGCATATGCTGAATTCTCATTTACAATATGAGGTGGAATTATCATCTCATACCCATCTTGTAGATGAGCATCTATAAAGTAGTTAAGTAATGCCCATTCAAGTTGTGCACCCTTACTTCTATACATACTGAAATTAGCACCTGATATCTTTGATGCTCTCTCAAAGTCTAATATACCTAACTTCTCACCTAACTCTATGTGATCCTTAGGTTCGAAATCAAATTTTGGTTTCTCACCCGATGTCCCTACTATCTTGTTGTATGCTTTACCGTCTGCTGGGACATCTTCATCAGGTATATTAGGTAAAACTTCGAGAAGTTCCTGTATCTTTCTCTCTTTTTCCTTTAGTTTCTCCTCTACCTTTTTAATTTCATCAGACTTCTCTTTAAGCTCTTTGATAAGATTGTTAAACGCTTCACTACCTTTATCTAGCTTAGCCATCTGATCGTTATACTCATTTTGCTCAGCTCTTTTCTTATCGTACTCTGCTTGAAGTTCTTTCCTCTCATTCTCTAACTCAACAATTTCCTCTAGATGTAAATCACTGCTTGCAACTCTCTTAAGTAAAGCTCTTTTGACTTCTTTGGTATCTTCAACAATTCTTTTTATATCTATCATCGAATTTTCTTAATATGTTAATATAAACGCATTATATTTGTATTATATTCTTTGTACCTAGTATAATCAAGGTATGGATAAGCAGCATAAAGCACTAAAAAAATATATAGAGAAAGCAGAAAACATACTAGTAGTATCACATAGAGGACCTGATATGGATGCTTTTTCAAGTATGTTACTTGTTAAAGAATTTATAAACATTAACTACCCCAGAAAAAACGTAATTGTTAAAGCTAAACAGTTACCGAGTTTTAATATACCTAGAATGCATGATGTTACAGTTGTAGAGAAGTATGACCAAGGTGATGAGGATTTGATAATTATAGTTGATGCCGCAAAAATTGATTTGGTTTGTGAAAATGAGGATGGTCTGATGGACTCACCTGCAGATATTGTTGTTATCGATCATCATATGACTTACAGTGATAAACATGACTTAGTAATCAATGAAGAGAGAAGCTCTGCTGCAGAACAGGTTATATACACTTTCAAAGAGATATTAGGTAAAAAATTTAAACTTACTGATGAGATTGCTCAACTAGGACAATTTGGTATTAGTTCTGATACGGGCAGATTTCTATATGAGACTACTCAACCTGATACTTTTAGATTGTATGCAGACCTTTATGAATTTTACCCTATCGATCTAGAAGAGATTACATATAAAACCAACAAAATACCTCTTACTTCTAAAGATGTAATTGCAGAGTTGCTAAAGAGGTTAATTGTGGAGGGAGATATGGCATATACATATGTAAAAAAGGAAGATACGGATAGGTGGGAGAGATCTGATATCGCCGAAGGTGTTACATTTGTAAAAAACAATATTATACGCTTTATACAAGGTGTACATTGGGGTTTTATAATAAAATATGTAAGTGAGGAACCTAATAACTGGTATGTTTCTTTTAGAGCTACTAAAGGATATCAGAGAGTAGATAAAATTGCTGAGGAGTTAGGTGGTGGTGGTCATATGTATGCTAGTGGGGTTAAAATAGAGTATCCTGAGTCTAAGAGTGTAGATCAGGTACTTAGAGATGTTTTAACTGTAATTAAGAAGCATCAGTCTCTTTAACCTTTCCCTTTTTATTTTCTGTCTGTTCTTCTAATTCTTTTACTTTCCACATAAAGAGTCTGCTTTTGTCTCTAGCATCTGGATAATCAGCTGTAAAGCGATATGCACTTTCTAATACACTTCTAGGTTTCTCCTTAGCCCACTTTATATACATAGACATTCTTTCTTTATCGTTCAATGCATTAGCTAGCCAAGCACCGTATGATTGATACTCTTTAGTAACATATCCTTTTTTCTTACCACTTATATATTTGGAGTTTACATACTCTGAGGTATCGAATAATTCTTCCTGATCTTTTTCATCCTTTCTCTTATTATCATCACTTACTTTCTTTTTAAGGTCATTGATAATGTTACCTATTGATTCCATACCTAATTATACTACCTCTTAGGAAACTTAACTTTCCCTTTATAAATCTTTCTTGTAATATTATCAACCTCAGGCTTAAGCTGTGGGAAAAATGTCCCCTCTCTAGCTGAAACATCCTCTAAAAACCAAAATATTCTCTCACTCTGACCATACCCACTAGCAGGAGGCATACCGTACTCTAACATCTCTACAAAATCTATATCCAACATCTGAGCTTCCTCATCACCCTCCTCCCTAAGTCTCTGTTGTTCTAAAAATCTCTCTAATTGATCTAATGGATTATTAATCTCTGAATATCCATTACCCAACTCACTACCTGCTATGATTACCTGAAATCTCTGTGTAATCTCTTCTCTTTCATCATATGACTTAGCTAAAGGAGAAAGAAATTTTGGTTGATTTATTAAAAAAGCAGGACCTGAGATATCATTCCTAATATTCTTCCAAAGTGTATCTATCAACCTATTCCTATTAGCATCTGTCTCTATCTCTAAATGCTCACCCTCTACAACTTTACGAATATCTTCAATACCGTCCTTAAAAATATCTACACCGTATCTATCTTTAATACCCTGTGTGTAATCTATCTCCTCCCACTCATCTGCTAAATCAAATGTATGACCTCTAGTTGTAAACTCTGTTTTACCATATATCTCATTAGCAATCCTTAAGAAAAGCTCTCTAACTAATTTCATATTATCCCTAAAATCAGCATATGCCCAATACCACTCTATATCGTAAAATTCTTGAAGATGCTCATCATCCATACCCTCATTTCTAAAGTGGGGACCAAATGTATATATCTTTTCATACCCAGCACCCAGTAATCTCTTTTGATAAAGCTCAGTAGAGATTCTTAGGTAGAAATCTTGATCTAGTGCATTGTGATGAGTAGTAAATGGAGTTGCATCTGCACCACCAGTTACAGGTTCAAGTATTGGCACCTCCACTTCCATGAATCCATGCTCTCTTAAGAAATCTCTTTGTACTTGCCAAAATT
>WOZL01000027.1 GCA_011620305.1 Candidatus Dojkabacteria bacterium
GCAACCTTTGCAGTGACAGTGCAAAGCTCTAACCAGTTGAGCTACCACCCCAAATTTCAATCAAAAGTATATCAAACGTAACCCAAAATATCAATCAAAAGCTTAACTATCTACTCTCTCAAAAAGCATAACAGCATGATATATACCAATAGAATCTCTATCTCCTAACTCTAAAGAAACAGGAACTCCCTCCTCTTGTAGATCATCAACTAGCCTATAAATGTTATCCCAATACCAACTATCAAATGAAAAATCATGCACATGTCTTGTATACCTGCTTTCTCTTTTATTCCCAAGAAGATACTGCTTGTAAAACTGTATCTCTGAAGAAAAAATCAGATTGTATCTCTCTTCACTATTCTTAAAAACCTCAGGTACCTCTAGAATAGACGCAGTATTTGGATATCCAGTAACACTATTAAACATACGATACTTCTGTAATTCATGTGCCTTTTCTTTATCACTAAAAGAAGACAAAAAAGCAGAGTAACCAATAGGGAATATCTCATGACATACATCAATACCATTAATTCTCTCGTTCACTATTAACCCGTTTGAGAATGTAACATTTCGGTCAACTGTTCTCTCTCGTTCAAGCATCGATAGCAATTAGTAAAAATATTGTACGTATGACGTGTTCTTTGTTTAACAAATGATTCTACCATAATAATTAATAAATACCCATATCCAAAAAGAGTGATATAATGGCATTCTTTTGATATAATATAAACTATGGACAAAGAAAATAATCAAGAACAACAAAAGAAAACTCTTGAATCAGGAGGAACCGTATGGAACCTATTCAAGAATTTTAATATGGATAAATATGTTAGAAGAAGAAAGCTAAGAGTTATTAAACTAGAAAAAACTGATGAGAATAATGCCGAAGAACATGTAAGAGGTTTTGTAAATGACTCCGATAGAGATGAGGGTTTAGAATTAACCCAACAGGACCTTGAATATTTTGAACAGTTAGCAGATAAAATTAGAGAAGTACCAGATATAAAACTTAGATATACTTCAAATGCTCTTACTTATGAAGAAGGAATATACAGAAATCCAACAGAAGTTGATTACTATATAACCCCAGATTCAGAAGAAGCAGAAAGTTCAGATTAACAATAATATGGAAACAATAGAAGTAAACAAAAACGATAAAGAGGTAATACAGAAAGCCGTTAAGGTATTAAAAGATGCAGGTATGATCATATACCCTACTGAAACGTGCTACGGAGTTGGAGTAGATGCTACAAATGAGAAAGCATTAAAAAAGTTACTAAAATACAAAAAATTCAGAGGATCTAAACCAATATCCATAGCAGTATCTGACAAAGAAATGGCAGGTAAATATGTAGAGATAAATGAAATGGGAGGAAACATATATAAAAACTACTTACCAGGACCAATAACAGTAGTATCAATGAGCAAGGGTCTCCTACAGCCCCCAGTAGTCTCACAACAGGGTACGGTAGGAGTAAGGATACCAGACTACCCATTGATGCTAGAGCTTGTTAAAGAGTACGGTAAACCAATAACGGCTACATCAGCAAACATGTCATACAGGTCAGCACCATATGACATAGATAAGCTACTAGAACAACTACCCGAGAAAAGTAAAAAGATGATAGATCTCATAATAGATGGAGGAGTACTACCTAAAAACCCACCATCTACTGTACTTGATACAACCCTAAACACACTCTCTGTACTTAGAGAGGGTAAACTTAAGTTCGAAGAAGCTATAGTTAAGAATAGAAAGTTAGTAAGGAAGGTAACCAAAACCCCAGAAGAAACTACACAATTAGGATATGAATTTAGTAAAAAGTACTTAGACCCACACAAACCAGTAGTAGTTGCTTTAAGTGGAGAGTTAGGTGCAGGTAAAACACAGTTTACCAAAGGCATTGGGAAACAGTTAGGGGTAGAAGAGATAGTAACATCCCCAACATATACGATAATAAATGAGTATGAGTATGACGATGGAAATATACTTGCTCATATGGATACATGGAGACTAATGGATGATGAATTAGAAAAAAGTGGATTAATAGAACACTTAGAAGCACACAATATTGTGGTTATAGAATGGGCTGATAAGTTCTATCAAGAGATACATGCACTATGTGATAATATGAATATACCTATATACAACATAAAATTTAGCTATATCTCTTTAGAAAAAAGAGAGATAACAATATATGAAGGATAGATTAGTTTTAGGGATAGATACAAGCTGTGATGATACATCAGTAGCAGTACTTAAGGGTAGAAAGGTACTCTCTAGTGTAATATCATCTCAACTTGATATACATGCAGAGTATGGTGGAGTAGTACCAGATATAGCTAGAAGAGAGCATGAGAAGAATTTGCCTAAGGTATTTGAAGAAGCCTTAAGAAAAGCTAAAGTAAGTATAGAGGATATTGAGTATATAGCTATCACATATGGGCCGGGTTTAGCTATAGATTTAGAGGTAGGTATTAACTATGCTAAGGAACTTAGTAAGAAATACAGTATCCCAGTTATACCTGTAAACCATATGGAGGGACATCTACTTTCATCTTTACTACTTAATTCTAGGGGTAGAGGTGTAGTAGAGGGTGATATACAAGAGATATTTCCATCATTAGGTTTACTTATGTCTGGTAAACATACAGAGTTAATATATGCTACAGATATTGGTGATTATGAAAAGGTTGGGCAGACATTAGATGATGCAGCTGGTGAGGCTTTTGATAAGGTGGGTAGAATACTTAACTTTGGTTATCCGGGTGGTCCTGTAGTTACTGAGTTTGCTAAGAAGGGTAAGAGAGGTAGTATAGAATTCCCAGTACCTATGAAGAATTCAGGTGACTTAAACTTTAGTTTTTCAGGTATTAAAACTGCTGCTTTATACAAGTCTAAAGAGTTAAGAGAAGAGGCTAGGCCAGAGAAGGAATGGGTTTATGACTTCTGTAGAGGTTTTGTAGATTCTGTATATGAGTCAGTAGCTATTAAGTTAACAGATGCTATAGAGCAATATCCTAAAGCTAAGCATGTATTAGTGGGTGGTGGTGTGTTTAATAGTGAGGAGATACTTAGAAGAGTAGGATCTGTAGTCAGAGAGTATTCTTTAGATTTTCTTTATCCTGAGAAAGAGTATAGGGGGGATAACGGAGCTATGATTGGTTTAGTAGGGTTTATGCATATAGATGATGATATACAGGGTGAAGAGTTAGATGAGTTAGATAGAAATCCTAGATTGAGTTTGTAGTTGTTAATAATCTCTTGTTTTGATAGTATATATTTGAGATGCCAAAAGCATTTCTCTTTCTCCTTCGTTTAGGGGGAGCTCTTTAATGGGGTTCCCCCTACAATTAGGAGAGCAGGAAGAATATATTGTCTGATCTTAATTGATCGTCATTTGTATGTTCTTCCTGCCCCCTGAGTTTTTTCTAGAGAGTTTTTGTGATAAAATACCCTGTACTTTGATATATATGCCGAAGTGGTGGAATTGGCAGACACGCTACCTTGAGGTGGTAGTGGGAGTTAAATCCTGTGCAGGTTCAAGTCCTGTCTTCGGCACCATATTAAGTAAGGGCGATTAGCTCAGCTGGCTAGAGCAATTCGTTTACACCGAATAGGTCGTAGGTTCAAGTCCTACATCGCCCACCATTTTTTCACTATTTCATATATACTTTAATATGGATAAACTTCTAATAGTTGATGGTCACAACTATCTATATCGTGCCTACTATGGTGTTCCTACCGCTGCTAAACTTAAAAATGGTTTACAAATAAATGCGTTCTATGGATTTTTCTCATACTTAAGAAAAAACATTTTACATATACAACCGAACAAGGTTTTAGTTGTTTTTGATAGTGAAACAGGAATACAAAGTAAATTAGATCAAAATAAAGAATATAAACAGAATAGGGACTATAAAGATATTGGTATGTTTGAACAATTACCAATTATAAAAGATGCACTAGAGTATCTTGGTATTACCTACATAGAAAATCCCGATAATGAAGGGGATGATGTCATAGCAAGTATAGCAAACAAGAAATTTAATGATGGGGAATCTTTTATCTCAAGTCAAGATAAGGATTTCTTTCAGGTTATTAAGGATAATATTTATGTCTTAAGGGATGAAAAGGTGAAAGATGACATTAAATATAGTTATAGTAAAGTTGTATATACGGAAGATAAGTTTATTGAACAGTGGAACTTTCCTCCTAAATATTTTGTAGATTATATATCTTTAAAAGGAGATCCCTCAGATAATATTAAGGGAGTGGAGGGTATAGGAAAGATTCGGGCTTCTAGACTTATAAGGGAATATGGTGACATAGAAGATGTTATTGAAAATTCAAAAGATAAGCGAATCTTAGGTAATGAAAATTTGATAAGAAATAATAAAAACTTTTTGAAAATGAAAACAGATATAGATATTAATTGTAAGTTGAAGGAAATAAATCAAACTAAAATTTTTTCTTCTTCCAATGAAATTCTCAAAGAACTAAATTATATGGATTAGAACAGTTCTACTTTTAAGTTTCAGGCTATCCAACACATCCCACCATTTCCCACCTTTTATTTTTTTTGTTATTATTTAGTATGAGGAAATCATTTGAAGCATATCTCTATAATAGGATAGAGAAGATAGGGAATAAAGAATACAATCATATTGGATGTGAAGGTATTGAGAAGAATTGTGGAGATGTCCTGTCTGAGTTTGTACCCGAGATAGGGGATAAGGTAAAAGTCACTTTTACAATAGAGAAATAGAGATGCAAAATAACAATAAGGATTTTAGTAAAAGATTTGATCAGAAATTCAAATCTAATCGGAATGTCTTTGGTGCTCAAGTTCTTCCAGCAGTAAGAGAGGCAATCAAATATGTCTCCTCGGGTGATGCTTTAGACTTAGGTGCTGGTAATGGTAGAAATACCATTTTTCTTATCTCCGAATCTTTTGATGTTACTAGTGTAGATACTTCAGAAGAGGGACTAAGAATCTTACAAGAGAAGGTCCAACAAGAAGACAAGCTTAAAACAGTATTAACTGATGTAAGAGAATTTAAAACAGATAAAAAGTATGATTTTGTTGTAGCTATTGGATTGTTACATTTTCTTTCTAAAAAAGAGGGTTCAGATTTAATAAAAAATATGCAGAGCTGGACCAAAAAAGGAGGAGTAAATGTGTTAGGAGGAAAAATGCTTCAAAACATGAGGGGCGATCTTCCACACATTTTTGAACATAATGAATTAAAGGAATATTACAAGAAAAAGAATTGGGATATTAAGTACTACTCTGAAAATGGTGTGGCATTTTTAATAGCAAAGAAAGTTGGTTAGTAAAATCTTGCTCCTAAGTTTCAAGCTATCCAACACAACCCACCATTTTCTTTACTAAAATATAATCTTCAATTAAAATATACTTATGGAAAAAGTAATATTAGTAATTGGTGCTTC
>WOZL01000063.1 GCA_011620305.1 Candidatus Dojkabacteria bacterium
TCTAGATAAAGAGATTCTTAGGCTTGGAATGATTGCTGAGTTAGATGCTGTTAGTTTATATGAACAATTAGCAGATGCAACAGACAATCAAGATATGAAAAAAGTTTTATTAGATATTGCTAAAGAAGAGAAAGTTCATATTGCAGAATTTAAGACTATGCTAGATAAGATGGATAAAGAGCAGATAGATATGGACAAAGAGGGAAGTGATGAAGTGAATGAAATGGTCGGGTAGTAAATTAAATATTATTCGATATGGAGATAAAAAGTAGGTCTTTTAACAATGAAGATAGAATACCTACAAGATATACATGTGATGGAGAAGATATTAATCCACCTTTAGATATTTCTGATATACCAAAAGAAGCAGAAATTATAGCCCTAATTATGGATGATCCAGATGCCCCTAATGGTACATGGGTTCATTGGTTGCTGTGGAATATACCAGTAATTAATCAAGGTTTTAGTATAGATGAGGGTGTAGAACCTGCAAATGCAGTATATGGTACTAATGATTTTGATAAGCTGGAGTATGGCGGTCCATGTCCTCCATTTGGAACTCATAGATACTTCTTTAAGGTATATGCCTTAGATAGGGAGCTAGATTTAGAAGAGGGGGCTACTAAAGATGAGCTTATGATTGAAATTGAGAAATATATGATTGATTGGGCCCAATTGGTAGGTAAGTATTCTAAGAAATAGTGAAATGGTCGGGGAAACAGGACTTGAACCTGCGACCTCTGCGTCCCAAACGCAGCGTTCTAGCCATCTGAACTATTCCCCGATGACAGAGCATTTTACCATATATCTATACAACAAAAAAGGGAGGTTAACTTACCTCCCTTTTATAAACCAAAAGAACTGATTAAACTTTAGCCATAAGCTGAAGTGCATACTTTGATATAACAGGAATATCAAATCTCTCTCCCTTAGAAGCTTGTACCATAGCCATAATCATCATAACAAATAAGGCCAGACTGTATATCCAAGCAACAATAGCAATAATTATATTCAGTAATGGAATTGCTAACAAAACTGATAAAGCTATTGAAACTAGAGCTCCTATTGTAAACTGTGCTCCCATATACCTAACAAACTTATCATCCTTCTCTGTGAAGAGTAGAATAAGTCCCACAATTGGGATACATGCTAATATTGCCATTGTCTTGTTGGCCTCATTAAATTGTATATCCTGAAATGTATATACTTTCTCCCCACTCTTTTGAGTTGCTTCTTCTGCCATTACTAAATGATTATTATAATTTATATGATACAGTATATAACACTTTATATGTAACACTCAATAGTATACTACAAGACATTGCAGTATACATATACAATGGTATACTAAAATATTAAGTTAAGTAGTATACCCATATGGCAGATAAATTAACTCAAAGGCAAGAGCAAGTTCTTACCTTAATTAGAGATTTTTTCTTAGAAAATGGCCAAGCACCATCTCTTGGAGAGCTTCAAGATATGTTAGGCTTTAGCTCTAAACGAGGAGTTGTTAACCATTTAATTGCCTTAGAGAATAAGGGGTATATATTTAGATCTAGTGAACCTAGAGGTATAAAACTTCTAGATGAAACTGATGATAGTAATATTGAATATGAGTATCTAATTGGTATACCCATCTTTGGATATGCTAATGCTGGGACACCTTTAGTAACGGCCGAGGAGGAAGCTCTAGGTATGTTAAAGGTAGATAAGAATTTAATAGGTAAGAAAGTTAAGAAAGACCTCTTTGCACTAATTGTTAAAGGTGATTCTATGAATGAAAGAGATTTAGATGGTATTAAAGTAGAGGAGGGGAAATATTTGATAGTAGATAAAGAAGCAGAAGTACAAGATGGTGATATCGTAGTAGCTGTTATTGATAATAGTGCTACTGTTAAAAATATTAGCCTAAATACAAAGGACATGGTTGTTCTTTACCCTGAGTCTAATAATCCGAAGCATCAACCTATATATATAGATTCAAACAGCGATTTTCTAATTAATGGAAAAGTTGTAATGGTCTTAGATAACCCTATGAGAGTTACCTAATCTTAACTTTGTTAACATAGGGTGAAACAATTTTTTTAATCTCCTCTAATTCTTTCTCTGTGAATGAATTAGATTCATTTAATTTGGGATCTATAGTTTTACCCTTTCTGAAATTTTGTATGTAGTAATTTTTAGCTCCTTTAATCATCTTTCCAATACTCTTAGCATCTTCAATACTATGTATACCCTTAACATATGTAGTTCTAAACTCATACTCTTTACCACTATTCATAATCATCTTTATAGTATGCTTAACACTTTTAGAATCTAACTCATACTCTTTAAAATACTCAGATGGATACTTAATATCCATTGCCCAGTAATCAACGATATCTTGTTTCATAATATCTTCAACTATATCATCAAGAGTACCGTTAGTATCTAACTTAACCAGTATTCCAAGCTCCTTTACTCTCTTTATAAAGGGGATTAGATCACTCTGTAGGGTTGGTTCACCACCAGTAATAACTAGAGCATCAATTAAACCCTCTCTATGTTTTAAGTAATCTAATATATAATCTTCAGAATAGAGGTTTTCTTTCAGGCACGGATGAATAACAAGCTCTGGGTTATGACAGTAAGGACACCTTAAGTTGCATCCATAAGTAAATATTATAGATGCAACCTTACCTGGATAATCCAGTAATGTGTTTTTCTCAAATCCTGCAATTTTCATTTCTTAAAAGAGAAAGTTTTTCTATCATGGAATTCAGCAGTCTTTCCATTGTTCCACTGTCTCACAGGTCTAATAAATCCTACAACCCTTGAGTACACTTCACATCTCTGTCTTTCTATTTTTCCCATTTTTTGGGTAGTAATAATTTAAATAAATATTAATCTTTAATAACAAACTCCATACCCTCCTGATAACCTAACTCTGCATCACACTTAGGGCAGAACTGATGCTCACCAGATATATACCCATGCTTAGGACATATACTAAATGTAGGGGTAATAGAGAAGTAAGGTAATGTGTAATTCTCTGCGACCTTTTTAACAAAAGCTCTTGTACTCTCTACACTTGGCATATTTTCTCCTAAAAAGATATGAAGTACAGTACCTCCAGTATATTTTGTCTGGAAATCATCCTGTAGATCTAAAGCTTCCCAAACATCATCAGTATATCCTACTGGTAATTGAGAAGAGTTAGTATAGTATGGATCTTTAGAACGAGTAACTCCCAAATCAGCTGCTGTGATAATATCATCACCAAATTTTTTCTTATCAGCCTTACCAAACCTGTATGTTGTACCCTCAGCTGGAGTAGCTTCTAAATTAAATAGCTGATTAGTTTCAATCTGGTAGTCCATTAAACGCTCTCTCATATGAGTCAAAACCTTTAATCCAAACTTTCTGCCCTTTTTAGATGCAATATTCTCTTTCTGATCTGTAAAGTTCACAATAGACTCATTTAAACCAAGAAGACCAATTGTATTAAAATGGTTCTTAAAATACTCTCCAAATCTCCTTGCTATATCTGCTAGATAGAATTTGGAGTAGGGGTATAAACCTTTCTCCATATACTTCTCTACAAATTCTCTCCTAGCCATTAAAGCCCTCTTAGCAATATCCATCCATTTATCTAACATCTCAAAGTACTCATTCTCATCCTTAGCTAAGTAACCAATTCTTGCCATATTAATAGTTACAACACCTATACTACCTGTAAGAGGATTCGCACCAAACAATCCACCACCTCTTTTTCTTAACTCCCTGTTGTCCAATCTAAGCCGACAACACATAGATCTAGCATCATCAGGACTCATATCAGAATTAATGAAGTTACTAAAGTAGGGGATACCATACTTAGCTGTCATTTCCCACAGTTTGTCAAACTTAGGATTCTCCCACTCAAAGTCTTTTGTTAGGTTGTATGTAGGTATAGGGAAAGAGAATAGACGACCCTGTGCATCTCCCTCTAGCATTACTTCACAGAAGGCCTTGTTAATCATATCCATCTCTTCTTGGAAGTCTCCATAGGTATCTTTTTGAAGTTTACCTCCAATTATCACACTCTCATTCGCTAACAATCCATGAGGTTTAAGATCCATTGTTATATTAGTAAAAGGTGTATTCCCGGTTATAAAGACCTTACCATTCCTTCTAGCAATTATTGTCTCATTTTTAGTGTGTGGACACCATATTATCCCATCATACTCTACTTTTTCAATTTTCTGAATGTACGTATCTTGATGCTCAATCAACCTTAATATAGATATATCCTTTGTTCCTATAGTTGGTTTTCTTGTAAGTACCGAAAATCCGTAACCGGCATTTACAGCAATAATCTGTAGTTGATCAAGTATACCAATGTCTGTAGTTGATATTTTACATTCCTCAAACCCATCACCCTTTATATATGTCTCTAAAAATAGTTTAGACTGCCTTTTATCAAGATTGATAAGAGAGTTTGGGATAAACTTAATATTACTATTGTTATCAAACCAATTGTGAATAACTTTTGAACTATCCGAAGCTAACCTTATCTTCTTAACAGGATCACCAAATCCAGTAGTTTCAGATTCATCATATTTGAAACCAAAATGAGTAATTAAGTTCATAATTTCTTCATACTTTTCTCTATTTTTAATCTTTGATTGATAAATAGATACTCTATTAGTTCCTCGTTTACTCAATTCTAGAGTTCCTTCGCTAATAATCCAGGCCATAAGTTTAATCTGTTCATCAGAGATATCTGAAGATTTATTGGAACTATCACCTGATATTGGAATGATAACAGGAGATTTCAGTTTAGAAACCTCCTCAATAGGTTCCAATATATATTTGTCCGAGTTAAAAACTTTTCTTACAACCCTATGTTTAGGAGAGATTAATTGATCCTGAATTCTGTTTTTAAGATTGTACATAATCCCCTTATGCTCACCCTTATATACAGAGGTTACAACCTGATCCTCTATCTTTTTACTTTCTAGATTAAAGGTTTTAATAGTTACCCCCTCATTAATATCTTCATATCCCCTCCATCCATCAGGAGTTAAAATTTCTGTATCTTCTGACACACACTGACAACCAACTCTAGTAGGTACATTCATATTAAACAGAAACTCTTGCATAGCCTGTTTAACTTCATCGTATGACAGCTCATCATATCTAATGAACGGTGCTAAATATGTATCAAAACTAGAAAAAGCCTGAGCACCGGCAGCCTCATGCTGTAAGGTATAAAGGTAATTAACAATTTGTCCTAAAGCAGTTCTAAAGTGCTTAGGAGGTGCGCAAGATATCTTACCAGGGACACCTGTAAAACCTTTAATAAGTAAGTCCTCAAGACTCCAACCACAGCAGTAAGTAGCTAACATACCTAGGTCATGTAGATGTATATCACCATTAATATGGGCATTAGAAATATCCTTTTCAAATATACTATGTAACCAGTAATTAGCC
>WOZL01000080.1 GCA_011620305.1 Candidatus Dojkabacteria bacterium
TGCTTGGACTCTTTGATCAATTCTCTCAACATTTTTCTGTCTTTCCTTCTCATCCTTTGTAGGGAGTAGGTGTGCCATATAGTTGATAACTTGCTCGTATCCTGTCAGTCCATTTATTGGGGAAGGGTTGTCTATTGTGATTTTTTCAGCTAGATATCCTACTGCTACTCTTCGTATTTTAGCTTGAAATCTCTCGTCGTCAAACTCGTAGTCATAGTACTCTTCCCAGTATTCATCATCGTAACAATCTTCATCATCCTCATAGCGATAATAGCCATCATTTATATAAGGTTCTCCTTCATAGGGATCTTCGTCGTCAATATCTTCCTCCTCATCTTCGTAGATATGTGTGTCAAAATCAATGTTAGAAATATCTTCCTCTGTTATTAATCCATTTTCTAAATCCTTCTTCATAAGTGCAACCTGTATCCTTATTCCTGCCCTTACAAAATCTAAATCGAAGGTATCATCTAGGTGTTTACCTGTTTCAAACATTATTAGCTGATCTAATCCAGACAAACCATTTTTAGGAGAAAGATTATCGTCTGTAATGATATTAGAAAATACTAAAGGGGAGACGTCATTAACGAATGTCAAAATCAATTCTTCTTTATAGTCATTGTCATTCTCGAGATTCGAGTACTCCATGTCTTCTATACTTTAACTGGATGTAGGGATTCTAGCACATTTGTTTTTTACTTTCCATATGTCGGTCTTGTAATATGACTGGACAAGAGAAAATTTTATGTATAGAATACTTAGTGCTTTAATTTAGAACACGCTATAGGTTAGCGGAATGAATGAAATATTCAAGAAAAGAAGAAGCATCCGACAATTCACAAATAAGAAAGTTACTAAAGAACAAATACACTCTATTCTATGTTCTGCTATGGTTAGTCCCTCTGGTAATCATGTTAATCCGTGGGAATTTGTCGTAGTAAGAGAGAAAGAGAAATTATCCAAGTTAGGAGGTTGTGGTAAATGGCAAAGTTTTGTCAAAGATTGTAATGTTGCAATTGTTATCCTAGGAAAAGAATCTCTAGGAGTATAGGGTTGTAAGTATTATGGCAATAGGTTATCCTGCAAGAGAGCTACCACCACATAATGAAAAGGAATATGATGAAAGTAAGGTTCATGAGAATCTGTTTTAGTACTATATATTATACCTTAAAAACGTCTTGTTCACAATATTGACTCAATATCGCCTTTTTTGCTAATATACCTAGATTAATATGTAAGAAAATTTAGATGAAAGAGAAAAAAGACGTATCTTTTAAAGAATATATCAAGATAGCCTTCTGGAGCCTTAAAGTTATATGGCAGATATCTCCATCCCTTATGATAATCTCTCTCTTCACAGAAATCCTCATAAATTTGAGATCTCTTGTTAATGTCTATATAACAGCGAGATTAATAGATGAACTAATAAGAATGGCAACTACAGAGGGTACAGAGGTTAACGAACTCATCCCATTCCTCATCATATTGTTGTTAGTAAATCTTGCATTCTCTGCTTTGGAGGAATTAAGACATTATTCAATGAGAGTTCTTAGAACTACCTCTAGATCATATTTACAAAAGTTGGCATATGAACAATGTAATTTCTTAGGACCACAAACCCTAGAGCTTCCAGAAGTAGCTAACAGTCGCCAGAAGATGGTAGATTGGATAAACTTCATAACTGAAATAAGTACTAATGTTGTTAGAATAATCTCCTCATTCATCCAAGCATTGGTTGCTGGATTAATACTTCTCAGCCAAGTTCCTCTAATTGTTCCTCTTATCTTAGCTATGTCTGTTATCTATTTCTTCCAGAGAAAGTACTACTTTAAGAAGGATTTTGAATGGCAGACTAATGATGAACACCTTATGAAGAGAAGAAAAAGCTATTGGACATCATCGATGCTTACAGATACTGGAGATATTGGGGAGATATCCATAACGGGAGCTTTCAAGTATTTAGATAATATCTTTAACAAATTCTTTAATTACTACAATGAGGGTTATGCCAAGATAATGAGAGATTCTTCTTTGAGTAGTTTCCTTCTTTCAATCTTAAGTAATGTAATAATTCTCTTTGGTTACCTACAGGTATTTGCACAACTTCTTTTAGAGAAGATATCTATTGGAGATACAACCTTCTTTATGAGCTCCATAAACAACTTCTATGACGGTATTCAGTCTTTCTTTGCAGAGACTGTTGCCTTTAGAGATTTTGTTATGAAGGTAAGAGAGGTATATAACTTCTTTGAACTAAAGCCTGTTGTTGAAGATGGGGACATAAAGCTTCCAAGACTGGATGAAGCTCCAGAAATAGAGGTTAAGAATATCTCTTTCCATTATCCCAATAGTAAGAGGAAAATTTTTGACAATTTTTCACTAAAAATTAAGAAGGGAGAAAAGATTGCAATTGTTGGGGCAAATGGAGCAGGAAAGTCCACATTGGTTAAATTGCTCTCTAGGATATATGATCCGCAGGAAGGGGAGATATTAGTTAATGGGATTAATCTCAAAGATATTAAGCTAAATGATTGGTATAAGAATTTAGGAGTATTGTTTCAGGAATATAACTTCTATGGACAGCTTACTGTTGAAGAGAATATTTATTTAGGTAAGTCTGTTAAGAAGATGGATAGGGAGAAAATGATAGAGGCCTCTAAAAATGCTGATGCTCACGAGTTTATACAGAAGTATGACAACGGGTATAAGACAATCATGAGTGAAAGGTTTGAGGGAGGGATAAGACCAAGTAATGGTCAGAGGCAGAAGATTGCAATTGCAAGGTTCTTCTACAGGAATGCTCCAGTAGCAATCTTTGATGAACCTACTTCAGCAATAGATGCGGAGTCAGAGTATAGGATATTTAATAGAATATATGATTTTTTCAAGGATAAGACAGTAGTAATTATCTCTCACAGATTCTCCACCGTAAGAAATGCAGACAGGATAATTGTCCTAGATGAAGGGAAGATAATAGAAGAGGGGACGCATGAGGAATTGGTTAAGAAGAAAGGAAAATACTTTAGTGCCTTTACTAAACAAGCAGAGGGCTATGTAATCTAGTATTCTATATCTCTATACTTTACTTTTAAAAATAATATAGATACTATTATGTTATATATTGCTCCTTTAGTATCTAAATTCAATTAAACTGCCAATATGAAAAAGAGATTTTTAATATTCCCTTTTTTACTTTTGTTTTTATTCCTTTCATTTAACTTAGCATATGCTCAAGAAGATACGGAGACTAATGACACACAAACAACAGAGGAAGAAGTAGTTGAATTACCTGTATATACCAAAGAGGAAGTTGCAGACCATAATGTCCCTCAAGATTGCTGGATGTCATTTGAAGGTGGAGTATATGACCTTTCTGAATATATTCCAGACCATGACAAGTTTATGGACATAAGGGAATGGTGTGGTAGAGATATAACTGCAGATTTTAAAGATAAAGCTGGAGAAGGAAGAGACCATAGGCCTGGAACTTATGAATTGTTAGAGAAATACAGAATAGGAAATCTAAAAGGAGATTTTGACTTAGTAGATGCCCAAGTAATTGTAGACGATGTTATCCAGAATACAGAAACAGAAACAGAAGAGGTCAGAACCTCTGGTGAGTACAACATTCTAATCCCTTTCATTATTACTACAGTATTGTATTGGGGCATGTATATCCTCGCAGACAAGAATGTATTAGGTCTTAGTATCCTTAAATTTAATGGTTTTTGGAATACAATTCTTCTACTAACACTCTTACTTCCCGCAATGGGTTTTGGAATATTTATGATGATTAGAACTAAAAGACCAGAACTCTGGGATATAGATTTTGACTTTATGTATTGGCATGTTGAGCTATCTTTGGTTATGGGCTTTGTAGCAATATATCACTTCATACAGAGATTTAGTCAATACATAAACCAATTAAAGAAGAATAAATCTGTTTGACCAAGTAGAATATATCTGTAAAAATATATTATTAAGTTTAGAACATAATTAATATGAAAGTTGCATTAGATAAGGAAAAGTGCACAATATGTTTCTCTTGTGTTGCTATATGTCCCGAAGTTTTTGAAGGAAAAGATGATGGAACAGTAGATGTTAAAGATGAATATAAGGGTGTAGATATTACGGACCCTGAATTACAGGAAAAGGTTAGAGAAGCTGCCAATGCTTGTCCATCTGGAGCAATTTCTATAGAGGAGTAGTATGGAAGACTGTATATTCTGTAAAATTATTAAAGGTGAAATACCTTCTTACAAAGTTTATGAAGACGACAAAGTATTTGCTTTCTTAGATATTAATCCCCTAAGTGAAGGTCATACCCTAGTTCTTTCTAAGGAGCATTATGCTAATGTATTTGATGTCCCAGAAGATATATATGCCCATATGAATAGGGTTGTAAAGAGGATTGCAGATAAAATTCAGGAAGAATATAAACCTGAGGGGATATTAATAAACCAGAATAATGGGAGAAGAGCAGGACAGGAAATAGATCATGTACACATTCATATAAAACCAATCTATGAAGATACTAAGATATTTAGTGAGAGAAATCATAGAAAGAGGTTTGATGATGAGAAAATGAAAAAGATTCAGAAGGAACTTACTCTTGATTAAAGAATTCTAATATATCCTCCATATATTCAGTGTGTATGTCCCAATGGGTTTTACCTTCTAGAGTGACAAGTTCAACCTCTTTACCAAAACTTTCTAAAGTGTTTACAAAGGTTGTAGATAATGAATAACCTACATTTACATCTGCAGTACCATGCCAGATTTTAATATCTATATCTTCTATCTTTGCTACTCTTTCTTCATCCCACTCGTTAGAGTTCGTTGTAGGAGCTAGTAGGGCTATCTTATTTACTCTCTCTGGATAATCTGATGCAAAGTTCATAGTTGGTAAACCACCCATACTGTAGCCAATCATATTTACTTTGTCTTGGGTATCATATCTCTCCTTGATCCAAGCAATTAGATTTATATTATCTTGTATGGATTCATCATTTCCCCAGTTAGCACCATGCTGGTTAGAAGCTGCAAAGATGTAATTATTTTCTGTAAAGAAGACACCATATGTGTGAAGGTCTTGCATAAATTCATCATTGGTATCAAAGCTAACCTCAGTATTAGATCCATGACTATATAGTATTATCCTTGGGGGATTCTCTGGGTCAATAGGGGCAGGGACCGCAATATATGCAGGTTGTTCCTCTATGGTTTCGTAAACTTCTAAGTAAGGGGGTCCATCATAAACTTCTTCTTCTACCTCTATCTCCTCTACCTCTTTTACTTCTTCTGTCTCTTGGGGTTGGTCAAAAATTTTTACCTTAGGTAGAAGTACTGTGTAAGCCAAGTATATTGG
>WOZL01000091.1 GCA_011620305.1 Candidatus Dojkabacteria bacterium
TTTCTAAAGGGTATCTTTTTGGATGTTTGATAATTATTACACCCTTAAATTTCTTTTCTAAAGGTAGAAGTTTAGATGCTCTATTTATAATGCTTTGCATACGGTAAACCTTTTTAGTATTAAAAAGCTTATAAGGTGGGTCCATAAAGATAATCTCAAAGGTATCTTCCCTTTTTATAGCTTTTTCTAAATAATCATCAACTTTGCTTCTAATTACCTCTGTTTTACTATCAAATCCTGCCTTTGTAGCATTATTTTGTAATATCTTATATGCTTGCTTAGCAGCATCTACTAGTACTGCACTTTTAGCTCCTCTTGAGAGAGCCTCTAGAGCAAAGGAACCAGTACCTGCATAAAGGTCAAGTATTGTTCTATTAGCGATATCTTTACTTAAGATATCAAAAATTCTAACTTTCATCCTATCGGTTAGAGGTCTCGTAGTTTTAGGAATGTCAATCATTATGTTTTTAGCAGTACCTCCTGTAATTCTAACAGTACCTGTAATAGTTGGAGATTTATGTCTAATTCTTTCTTTATGAAATTCCTCTTCTTTATCAAGAGCTTCTTTCCAGTCTTTGGATGATTTCCATTTAGTTTTTTCTTTTCTTAATTTTTTTGCTGAATCTATTTTTAAACTCATGGCCTATTATACATCATTACTAATCTAGTTTTAGACCATCTAAATTTAGGCCATCTAGTTTAAAGCCTTTTAAAATGTCGACAAATTGGCCAGTGACCCAATCTGTAGAGGTATCATCTCCGTCCCAGAAACGTAGACGTACATAGTAAGTTGTACCTTCATGTGTTAGTGGAGTACCGTTATAAACATAATCAGGGGAACGGTTTTCAGGAGCTATACTTGTAGAAGTTTTTCCACTATCCCACATAACTGTTCCAGTAAAATCAGAAGCTGTATTTATTTCTATTTCATAACTTGTTGCATTTGAGTTTCCTGGGTCTGTATATATTGCTGAAAAAGTTAAGTTATTGGTAATAAAAGTGGGGTTTGTAAATCCACAAGTCAGGAGAGAAGATGCGGTGGGGGTTGAGTCTAAAGTGAAACTTGCTGTAGAGGACCAAGGGCTAACATTATCATTTGAGTCCCAAAACCTTATTCTCCAGTAATATATTGTACTTTCTATTAGTGTATCACCAAGATATGTTATATCTGGAGACCTTTCTCCTTGATTGGTAGTAGTCATGCTCATCTTATTACTATCCCACATAACTGTCCCAGAGAAGTCTGAAGCTGTGTTTACCTCTATTTCATAGAAGCTTGAGGTATCTAAGCTATCGGGGTCGTTGTATATAGCACTAAATTCAGGTGTTGGGTCTGTAATGTTAGTTGGGTTCGTTTGCCCTTCTGTAAGTAGCCCAGTTGGTGTAGTAGGAGTTGCTACACCTAGAACTTCTCCATCATCTTTCTGTACATCCTCTTTAGTTTTCTCATCATCAAAGGAGATTTCAATTTCTTCAGAACTTTTTTGTTCATTATTTGTCTTTGAATCTCTGACCTCTTTACTTTCTCCTGTTTCCATTTGAATTTTTGTTATACCACTGCTCTTCTTTTTACCATATATTACTGTTAAATATGGTGGTAAGTTCGAAGATGGTAATAGGGTAATTCCATTTGTTTCTAATGGAAGGCATAACTGCTCTAAGTCAATATTCGGTATCTTTTGAGGAGTACTGTTCTTAATTGAGAAATCTAGAGAAGTTATATGAGAATGGTCTTCTGTTCCACCTGTTGATGAGAAATTGTTGCTAGAGCCTTTTATTATTCTTCCTTCAATATCTTCAAACTTCTCCCAGCCCAGCGGAGGTAACTGTGTAAACATTAGGATAGCTCCATGAGGGATAGAGGAAAGATTTCTGTTGGATATAAAGTTGGTAGTGAAATATTGAGGTTCGATTTTGATTCTATTTGTTGAGTTTACGCTATTAAGTGATAGATATTTTACTTTTCCCGATGTGTAAGATAGTTCAGCATTAATACATGTACTGTTGTGATTATGAGATTGGGAGGATGTGAATTTAAGACCATCTAATCCCCTTGGGAATTTATCATCGAGTTCTGAAACGTGGTCCCATCCAGCAGGGGTAGTATACTCTGAAAGAATGATTGAATTTTGTGGTAAATAACCGTCTTTACTTGAACAGAAATTTACATCTAAGTAGTTAGGTACATATGCAAAGCCTGTTGTGATATTGCTCAGTATATTATCGCTTTCTGGATTACAATCATCTTGGATTGTAGAGGCAGCCAATACTTTCTCTTGACAGTTCTCTTCTTGAATACTTTCAAATATTTTATGATAGTGACTTAGTTCTCCACCAGATTGACCGTATTCAGAATTCCCAAGTGGAAATCTCCCCTTCAAGTCTTCTACTGTACTCCATCCTTTATTACAATCGTTTAAGGATATGGAGATAAACTCTCCATTCCAAGGTTCTTGCCCACTAGGAGCTAGTTTATTCCCGTAGTACATATATATTATTTTTTGAGTTTCTCTTGGTATTCTTACTCGAACCCAAATTTGGGTATATGGGGTATTACATCCTCCTTCTATCCAATATTTCAAAGAAGTACTGTTATCCTCATCAATGAATCTAAGATCTTGACATTCATTTTGTAGTTTACCTTCTGAGATTAGCTTCTGAGTGTCAACTTGAATCAAAAGGTCCTGTTCTACATTGCTTATTGTATTAGGTACTTCTAGAAATATTGCTTTTCTATATGACCAGCTTTCTGAATACCATATACTATCGTAATCTTTTTTGATAAAGAGGAAATAGAAAACTACGCCTGAAACTATGATAAAAAGAATGGTTGATATGATAATGACTATTTTTTTAGTAATCTTCTTAAGTTTCATTTGTATCATTGTATCAGAATTCTTTAATTTTCTCTGGTTATCTCGTATAGAACAATACTGGCACAGTTAGCAACATTCAAAGATTTCTTAAATCCTCTCATAGGGACATATATTTTTTCATCAGATAATTTAAGAATTCCCTCATCAACACCGTGTTTCTCATGACCTAGTACTATTGCTATCTTTTCAGGGTAATTTATTTGTTGGAAATCTTTAGCATCTTCTGTTAATTCTACTGAATATATTGGAATCTCTCTCTGTTGTAATTCTTCAATTGCTTCTTTAGTACTGTCGTAGTGTTCTGATTCTACAGTTTCTAATGCACCCAGAGCTGTTTTTTCTAATTTAGGGTTATCAATATCTGCAGTAATTCCACATAGATAGATTTTTTCTACACTTCCTGCACCATCTGCACTTCTAAATATACTGCCTACATTAAAAGCAGATCTGATATTGTCTAATACTATATGAATTTTCATTTATATAAAAAGTTTCTCTTTTATTTTATCAACGTTGTAATTATCATTTAAAAGTAGCTCTCTTGCAATTTCTCTTGTTCTATGGAGTAGTTCAATGTCTCCTAAACTTGCAACTTTAAATTGGGGTATACCTGATTGATTTATACCGTATACCTCTCCAGGACCCCTCTGTTGTAAATCGTACTCTGCTACATCGAATCCTGAGTTATGTTTAGAAAAATATTTTAATCTCTCCAAAGAATTCTCTTTTTCCTCTATATTCTCACTTGGTATCACAAAGCAGTAAGACTCTAAGTCACTTCTTCCTACTCTTCCTCGCAATTGATGGAGCTGAGCTAATCCGAATCTTTCTGCATTCTCTATGACCATTATCGTTGCATCTGGAATATCTATGCCCACCTCTATTACAGATGTAGAGACCAGAATATTGTATTTTTTACCTCTAAAGTCGTTTAGAATTTCCTGTTTCTCTTTATCTCTCATTCCCCCATGTAGTAGTGCAACATTTAAGTCTCTAAAGTATTTATCTTTTAGTATTTTGTATTGACCCTTAACAGACTTAATATAGTTATCTTTCTCTTCAATAACGGGGTATACAAAAAATGACTGTTCTTGGTTATTACTATTTATTATTCTATCTCTAATCCACTCAAAGCAAGCGCCTCTTTTTTTGAGTGGAACGTACTTTGTTTCAATCTCTATTCTTCTAGCAGGTTTTTGTTTAATAACGGATATATCTGTACTACCGAATACAACCTCTGTTAAACTCCTAGGGATTGGTGTGGCAGTCATAGTTAGGTAGTGAGGAGTATACTCTCCAATATTTAGTAAGAGTTCTCTTTGTTCCACTCCAAATCTATGTTGTTCATCAACGATTAGGAGATTAAAGTCCTCTGGTAATTCTTTCTGGAACAGTACGGCATGTGTTCCAACTATTAACTTATTATCTGCATCTGATATTGTTTTTTCTTCAGAGATACATAGCTCAATATCAACATCAAGGGGTTTGAGTATTTCTTTGAGAGTTTCAAAATGTTGTTTAGCTAAAACTGTTGTAGGAGCCAGTAGTATAGCTGAGTATCCTGATTTTACACATTGTAGTATTGCACTGGCAGCGACTACCGTTTTACCGCTTCCCACATCACCATTAAGAAGTCGGTTCATTGGGAAATCTTTTGCGATATCGTTATATATTTCATCAATGACCTTATTTTGATCTTTTGTTAATTGATATGGAAGAGTTTCTAAAAAATTCTTATGTAGTTTCTCATCAATTGTAATTTCTTTACTTTCCTGTTTTGATCTTTCTATTGCTTGCTCCTCGATTTTCAAAGCAACCCTTAGCATCTCATCAAACGCTAGACGTTCTCTAGCCATCTCTAATGCATCTTTACTATCAGGGAAGTGTATCTGTACCAAGGCCTCATTAATCTCTACTAGCTTTTGTTTCTGGAGAATATCGGGAGGTAAATATTCCGTAAAAAGTTTTGGTATCTGACTTTTAATTGTTAGGAGTAGTTTACGAATATTCCTAGAAGTTATACCTTTTGTCTCGTGATATATCCCATATATCTTTCCTAGGTTGGTTTGTAAATCTGAGTCTCCTTGGTATTTTTCATATTTTGGGTTGTATATATTTTTACCATTCTTGTTAGTTATTTTCCCATCAAAGATATACCAATCACCTTTTTTGAGAGCTTTTGTAAGATATGTTTGATTAAAGAATATAAGTGTAAGTTTGTCTTCATTGTCAACCACCTTTACAACTGTAAGCTTTTTTCTTGATCGTGTGTATATATTTTTTGCATCAACAATCTGTGCTAGAAAAGTTCCCTCTTCTGCTTCTTTGAATTTTGATATGGATAGTATCTCTCTTGTATCCCTGTATCTAAAGGGGATATGTTTAACCAGGTCCTCTACGGTTTCTATTGACAAATTAGCGAGCACTTTTTTGAGTTTCTCTCCTACTCCTT
>WOZL01000014.1 GCA_011620305.1 Candidatus Dojkabacteria bacterium
TCTCAAAATCTATTAGTAAATCTGTTGAATTGCTTCTTTTGTAAACAGTAGCTTCAAGTTCACGGTTTCTGTTTACAGAAAAAATCTCGGGGTCTATGTTGACTTGAGGAATAGTAATTGTGTAGTAGGTAAGTACAGTTCTTGTAGGTGAGTTAACAGTAAATGTCGCAGTAGTCTCTATCTTTCCATTTTTCTTAATATTGTGAGAAAAAACAGCGCTAGTAGTTAGTGATTCTTGAGCTGAAACTGTTTTAGGAAAAAGAAAAAGTACAAAAAGAAAGATATTAGAAATCCATATCGCTTTTTTCAAAAAACCAATCATATCGTTCACGTTTCCTTTCTATTTGTTTAACTAAAGGTCTCTTAGGTGTAATCCTCTTTTCTTCAAGTAATGGTGCAAAGTCTAATTCTTCTATATCATCAACCATTTTGTAGGAAGGATTTTTAACAACCTCTACTTTTGCATTCTTCCTAATAATATAATAGGACATGCCTCTTTTATCTTCAAGCACTACGCGCGTTCTTGCATCTCTAGGAGTAATTTCTAGAGCAATTAATGTTGAAGCTTGTCTTGTATTAACAAGACATATTGCATATCCAGGTGGTACAAAGAATTTAGAACCTTTTCTAACCTGTAGTCTGTAAACTTTATTTTCGTCTGGTCCTGTATATTTTTGAAGAAGGACATTCCCTCCACCGTATATGATTTCAAATAGTCTTGGATAGCTTGAACACTTAGTTGCTTTAGATTTAACAAACTCTATACCTGCTAGGTTAGGTTTCATTAAATAGATGTTAACTCTTAGACCCTGTTTTTCAAAATGTCCTGAAGAATTATCAATATCTTTGTACTTGGAATAAAAAGTGTCTGGGCAATCAAGCTCTTGATTAAGAAGTTGGGGTCTAATATCTTCCAAAGTTATTACAGAAGTAGACTTACTTTTGTACTCTTCAGGTTGTATTTCTTCTCCAGTAAAGTATAGGGGCAGACCACTACTAGATTTTAAGTCGGTTTTGGCCATGCGCCTATTATATCATATTTGTGCTTAAAATTGCCAGTTTAGTTGTTACTAAAGGCTTTTATGAGTTCTGAGAGTACAAAACCAGCTATAGCATAGAAGAGTAAGGCAATTACTGGAGTTATTGATATCTCAAAGTTATCAATTACTAATACAGATGGTCCTATACCCTGAAATGGGCTTATAAATATCTCAGACATACTATTTACCCACTCAACAAATGTGTGTGTACTATTTCTAGCAAAACCAGAAAGTAAAATTCTAATAATGATAAGGGCTTCTACCAATGTGTTTGCAGTATATACAAGTTTTAATATTAAGCTTAACATGTTTAAATTTTCTCTAAGTTATTTAAATAGTAATTTAATTCATTCATATATCTTGTAACTCCATTAGCCCAGGGATGACCAAATGCTTCACCACATGGAGGGCAGTATGTAGATTCTATATCAAACGGAGTTAAATCTGTACCATATCCAAGTGCCATTCTCTCCGTTATATGTACAATTGCATCTTCCCAAGATGCAAATATACTCCATCCATCTTCATTACGATTAATTCCTCTCCACCCCCAACCGTTATGTGAACCTTCTGGGCAGATATTTCCAAATGCAGATTCCACACCTGATATACCTGCTATTAATCTCCAGTCAAGTCCATACCTATCAGCTTCAACAACAAAAACCTCAGCGTAAGGTTGCATAGGTGAGTTGTAATCAGAAAGGAACTTAGACATAGCTAATACTCTTGGATCTTCAACATAGTATTTAGTTTTAGACCTAATCTTTTCTAATTCATTCCTATCCTGTATTGCCGATAGGGAATATTTTCCACCCTCAGAAGAGGTTGCATATACAGGTGTTAAGTAATTAAACTTCTCAACTTTTACATCTCTAATTAATGAGAATATATTAGCTTCGATATAGGGCTCAAGTAGTGGTGATATAAAAATGGTGTAAAATATTAAAAGTGGAAAGATAGATATGAAAAACCATTTTCTAAATTTCTTTCTTTTGGTATCCTTAGATTGTGGTTGCAGTTTTTGGACAGTAGTTAGCATAATTTAGTATAGCAAAAATACATTTTAGTACAAACTATGTTTACACATTTACACTTACATACAGAATTCTCTTTGCTTGATGCGACAACAAGGATAGATGAACTAATTGAAAAACTAAAAGAAAATGAAATGGGCTCTTGTGCAATTACTGACCATGGAAACCTTTACGCTGCATACAAATTTAAATCCCATATGGAAGCTGCTGGCCTGAAGCCTATCATAGGTTGCGAGATATATATCGCTCCTAGAAGTATGGAGGACAAGGAGTATGGTATAGATAATAAATATTTTCATTTAGTATTACTTGCTAAGAATTTAAAAGGTTACAAGAATTTAGTAAAAATTGTTTCTAAAGCTCATATGGAGGGTTTCTACTACAAACCTCGTATCGATTTTGAGACTCTTTCTAAATACACAGAAGGATTAATAGCTCTCTCTGCTTGTCTTGCTGGTCCTGTATCTCAACCGCTACTTAGAGATCAATATGATAAAGCTAAGGATGAAGCTAAGAAATATGCTGACCTTTTTAAGGATAACTTTTACATAGAGATACAAAGAAATGGTATGGAGGAGCAAAGAAAAGTTAATGAAGGTCTTCTTAAAATTTCTAAAGAGCTTGATTTACCAATAGTGGCTACATGTGATAGTCATTACCTTAATAAAGAGGATGCAGAGATACAGGAGATCTTATGGTGTATAAATGATGGAAAGATATGGGATGATCCTGAAAGAAGAACTATGCCCACTAATGAGTTCTACGTTAAAAGTTCTGAAGAGATGCAGGAGCTGTTTAAGGACTTACCTGAGGCAGTAGAGAACACTCAAAAGATTGTAGATAGTATTGAGGAGTATGATATTACCTTTGGTAGAGTAGAGCCCCATTTCTTAGATTTACCTGATGGAGAGACTCCTAAAAGCTACTTAAAAAAGCTTACCTTAGAGGGTATGAAAAAGAAATACTCTGATTTTGAGGATAAGGAAATGTTACTTGAACGTATAGAACAGGAATTAGAGATAATTGATGATAAGGGATATAACGATTACTTTCTTGTAGTTAGAGATTTTGTTATCTTCTGTAGGGAGAATGATATTGTAGTTGGTATGAGAGGTTCTGGATGTGGTTCAGTTGTAGCTTACTGTATAGATATTACTAATATAGAACCTATAGAATGGGAACTTTACTTTGAGAGATTTTTGAATCCTGAACGTAACTCTCCACCAGACTTTGATATAGATATAGCTGATAAAGGTAGAGATGAAGTTATAGACTACACCATAGAGAAATATGGTGAAGAGAATGTTAAGCAGATAATTACCTTTGGTAAATTACAAACAAGACAAGCTATAAGGGATGTTGCAAGAGTTATTGATGTAGATCTAAGTATAGCCGATCAACTTTCTAAAATGGTTGAGATTGTCTTTGGTAAGTCCAAAGACATAGACTATATGATTGAACATAATCCTGAGTTTGCTGAAATTATTCACTCTACACCTGATACAGAGAGATTGGCTAATATTGTAAGAAAAGTTCAGGGACTTCATAGAAATGTAGGTACACACGCTTGTGGAATTATCATTACCCCTAAACCAGTAGTTGAGTACTGTCCAATTCAAAGAGATGCTCACGGAGGAGGTATGGGTATGACTCAGTATGAGATGAAGGATATCGAACCAATTGGTTTAATGAAATTTGACTTTCTTGGTCTCAGAAATCTTAATGTAATTGGTGCTGCTATTAAAAAAATCGAAAGAGATACAGGAGAAAAGATAGATTTAAGATATATAGATAAACAAGATAAAAAGGCGTTTGATTTAATACGAAGTGGTCATACAGTAGGTATTTTCCAGATGGAGAGTGAAGGAATGAGAAGAACTATCAAAGCGCTTAAACCTGAGACTCAGGAAGACATCTGCTATATATTAGCTGCATATCGACCCGGTCCTATGCAGTATATCTCTGAGTATGTTGCAGTCAAGAAGGGTCAACAGGAACCAGATTATATCTTCGATGAATTAGAACCAGTTCTTAAAGTTACTAACGGAGTAATCACCTATCAAGAGCAGGTTATGAAAATAGCTCAGATGGTAGGAGGATATACACTAGGTGCTGCAGACCTTCTTAGGAGAGCTATGGGTAAGAAAGATATGAAGATTATGGAAGCTGAAAAGCCAGTATTCTTTGAAGGAGCTAAGAAAAAAGGTTATAAGAAAAAGAACGTAGAGAGGTTGTGGGATAAGCTAATACAGTTTGCTAACTACGGATTTAATAAAGCACATAGTGCATCATATGCAACTATCGCATACTGGACAGCATATCTTAAATCACATTACCCCCTAGAATTTATGGCAGCTCTCTTAGAAGGAGATTTAGATAACTTTGATAGAGTAATCATAGACCTAAATGAGTGTGAACGATTAGGTATAGATGTCTTACCACCAACTATTAATAAAAGTGGATTCTACTTTACAATTGAAAATGGTAAAGATATTAGATTTGGTTTAGGTGCAATTAAGAATATCGGTGAAGATGTTGTAAAACAGATAGTTAAAGAAAGAGAGGAAGGGGGTAAGTATAGAAGCTTAGACGACTTTGTATATAGGTTAATTGACTCTAAGTTAAGTAAAAAGGCTGTGGAGTATTTGATAATGGCTGGAACGATGGATGAATTTGGTGATAGGGGTGCATTAATTAAAGTTCTTGAAGTAATCTATGAGAAAGCTAAAAAAGAGAGTAAAGCGTTTAGTGCAGGTCAGATGGATATCTTTGCTATAGGAAATGACTCAGATGGAACACAGAAGAATTTAGTACAGGCTACGCCTCTGCCTGAGACAGATAAAACGGATGTTAGCCAAATACTTGAGTGGGAGAAAGAATTATTAGGTATATATTTCTCTAGTCATCCTTTAGATAATTTGCAAGAATTTTTCCATAGTAAAGGAGTTATAAGTATAAAGCAAGCTTTAGAAAAGAAGAATAATCAGATGGTAGTTTTAGGAGTATTAGTTAGTAAAATTAGAAGGATTACAACTAAGAAAGGTGATATGATGGCTTTCTTAACTGTAGAGGATAAAAGTGGCAATTCTGATATTGTGGTATTTCCAAGAACTTATAGGAAGATGAGAGAGATACTAGAAGAGGGTAAACCTATGTTAATAGCTGGCAAGATTAATGTTAGAGGTAATGATAAGAGTATTGTTTTAGAGAAGGCTAAATATATAGATGAGAGTAAGCATGGCTCTAATTTTG
>WOZL01000056.1 GCA_011620305.1 Candidatus Dojkabacteria bacterium
CTTCAGCAGTTAAAAGATTTTTTGTTTCCCTCTTCTTTTGCATTTTCGAAGGGTAATAAATTAACTAAAAAGACAGTGATGATATCTTATACGGGAGTGGAAAGTCAACCAATATTATATTATATTTCGGCTATCTAATCAATATTTGGTTAAGTGCTTTAGATATGATAAAATTACCATTGTTAAGCCGCTATCGTCTAACGGTTAGGACACAGGATTCTCAATCCTGCAATCTGAGTTCGATTCTCAGTAGCGGTACCACATATGATGAGATTTGATATAATTACAATTTTTCCAAATGTAATCCAGGAGTATATAGATACTGGAATTTTAAGAATTGCTCAAGAGAAGAAACTTGTAGAAATATATGTACATGATTTAAGGAAATGGACAGAAGATAACCATAGGACTGTAGATGATACACCTTATGGAGGTGGGCCAGGTATGGTTATGAAAATAGAACCTATTTATAAAGCCTTAGACGAGTTAAAAACAGAAGAAAGTATAGTATGTATTACTACACCTAAAGGTGAGAAACTAACTCAATCTAAAGTAGAAGAGCTATCAAATAACAAAGATGCACATTACATTATAATCTGTGGTAGATATGAGGGTGTTGATCAAAGAGTACATGATAATCTTGTAGATTTTGAATTTTCAATTGGTGACTATATTCTTACTGGAGGTGAATTGCCAGCATTAGTATTGGTTGATAGTATTACTAGATTAATACCAGATGTTTTGGGTAATATTAAATCTTTGGAGAATGAGTCATTCTCAAAAGAGGGTAAATTAGACTGTCCTCAATATACTAAACCAGAAGAATTCAATGGATGGAAAGTACCAGATGTATTACTCTCAGGCAATCATGAGAAGATAGATGATTGGAGGAAAAAACACTCTATTAAATTGTAGCTATCTATCAATAGAAAATAGGCTTTAATTGAATGCTATCTATATCTGCTATATACTTAAGTATACCTAAGTAAATTAATGGAAATATTAATATGAATTTAAATATAAAATCACTTTTTCTATCAAAGGAAAAGAAAAAGGAGTTAGAAAAAGAGTTAAAGCATTTAGTTACTGAAGAGAGAAATAAGATAGCTGAAAGGTTACAAGAGGCAAGAGAGGCCTCTCTAGGAGACGACCAAGAAGAGCTAATTTTGGCTATTGAAGAGAAGCAGAAACTAGAGGACAGGATAGATGAGATTAGAGATATACTAGCTAGGTCTGAAGTTACTAAAGAAGAGTGTAAGATAGCTGCTGATGCAGGTACGGAGATTGTTTTAGCACATAATAAGCATATTAAGGTATTCAGATTAGTATCACCTATAGAGGTCGATCCATCCAAAAACAAGATATCCTTAGAGTCTGAGATGGGACAGAAGTTAAAAGGTTTAAAGGTTGGAGATAAAATAAAGCTTAAGAACGAAGAGGGAGTTGAATTAGAGTATACTGTTTTATATCTCTGTTAATCTTAAAGTAATATTTATAATTAATAAACATGCCCAAGAGAGATTCTATTATCATCTCAATTCTATCAGTTTCAATTCTTTTAGTTTCTTTCTTAATTCTCTCTTTGTTTCTAAACCATGGGAAATTCTTTGTTAAAGCAAACACAGAACCAACTACAAATGAAAGTGTCAGTTCTCAAAATCGAGATACAGTTTTAGGTGCTTCAACTTCAGAGAAGAGTATTGAGTATTCATCTTTAGATATCTGTTATGAAGATAATTGTAAGAGTTTAAGTCCTGAGGATGTAGAGAGTTTCTATATGGATAGTAAACTTGATACTCAGAGTGTATATATGTATTTACTACAAAATGTAGTTGGATACTTTGAAGAGTTAAGTGGTGGAAAAGAATTAGTGAAGAATAGAAAGGGGAGTTTCTATACTTGGAAAGAAGATATCATTATTGATACCAGCAGTATATTTACTGATGTTGTTGATTTACTCAAAGAGTCGGGTAAAGAGGGTCTTACTCTAAAGTATGCTCTTTACAAGAAAGAAGCTCCGGGTACTGATGGGAATTACGCTTCTAAGTATATTGAAATAGATAACTCTAGGCAGAAGCTTTATGCATGGAAGGATGGAGAGGTAATAAAAGAGATTAAACTTTCTGCAGCGAAATACGGCTGGCAGGTTTATGGGGTTTTTCCAATAGTAGATAAAGGGATACAGCCTATGGCACCTAGTGGTAACTATATGCCGTATTGGATGGCTTTCTATTACAGCCCTAGTCAGGACTCTTGGTATGGACTACACGGTCTTGTATGGTGGTATGATGATAAGGGTAATGTAGTGCATGAGAATACAGATTACATTGGGGTTAGAAGAAGTAAGGGGTGTATTAGAATGTTAAAGGATGATGCTAAGTATCTATATGATAGCTATGAGAGAGGAGATCCTATATTGATACATGAGTAGTTTGATAATTGTCAGGTCAATTAATTTACTCTATTATATTGATAATTAAATTATTAACTATTATTTATGGAAAATACTTCTCAAGAACAAGCTCCTCAACCCAAAGAGCTAAAAAAGAAGGGTACAAGTACAGGTTTATTAGTAGGTGTAATTGCATTTTTATTTCTACTTTTAGTAATCTTTTTACTATTTGTTTTTACGGATATTGGTAATACTCTTTGTAGTCAAGTAGGAGTCGAAGAGTGTGTTAAAACGGAAGTGGAAGATGAGATAAAAGAGGATAATACAGAAGTTAACTCTTTAGAAAATGAAGGATGGGCATTATATTCAATCCCAGAGTATGGGTTTAGTGTGGAGATACCAGATACAAAGGAGGACGTTAAATTTGAAGATGGTCAAAGCTCAGTTAAGAGATGGGAAGTATCTAGAATTGATGCAAATTTGTACGGAAACTATATTAATTCTTTGAATTTAGATAATGTAGAGATTGCTGAAGTAGTAGATATTGAATATGCTCCGCTATGGGTACCTTATGAAATGGATGCATTTAGGAGGAGGATGCTTGGAGTAGAGGAGCTGAAAGTAGGTGTCTATGATAAAAAGGGAGAAGTGACATTGGAAGATATAATTGCTGTTAAAGAGGAAGAGTTTAATGATGCTATTGGTAGTATACCTGGGGGATTAAACACCTTAGAAGGGGATAAGTGGGCAGACTTTTATAAATCTGATGCCCAAATAGTAGATGGCGCATGGTGTGTAAGTATTCCTAATATAGCAGGTGAACCATATCAAGATTGTTATGTAGTAACTGACAATAATATTTTCCAGGTATCATATGAAGGTATGAATAGAATAACTGGTGAAGTGTCAGATATAGATAGACTTGTCGAAAGAGAGAAGGTAGTTAATAGCATGAAATTTGAATAAACTTCAATAATAGATGTTAGGATAGAGTATCTTTAAGATCCTCTATCTTAACTCTTGTCTGTTCCATAGTATCCCTATCTCTAACAGTAACTGTATCATCTTCTAGTGTATCGTAATCAATTGTAATACAGTATGGTGTACCAATCTCATCTTGGTATCTATATCTCTTACCGATATTGCCTCTAGCATCCCATACAACCTTCATATCTCCTGAAAGTAAATCAAATACCTCTCTTGCTTTCTCTACAACCTCTTCCTTGTTAGAAACAAGTGGGAATACAGCTGCTTTGTATGCTGCAATATCTTTATGAATTTTTAATACAGTTCTTGTATTACCATTTGCCATTTCCTCTTCCTCATATGCATCAAACAGAAGCATTAAGAAAGTCCTGTCTACACCTCCAGAGGTCTCCACTATATGAGGTATATATTTCTCCCCTGTGTGTGGGTCTGTGTACCTTAGATCAGTACCAGAGAACTCCATGTGCTGCTTTAAATCATAGTCACCCCTCCAATGTATACCCTCATTCTCTGCCCATCCCCATGGTGCCTTATACTCAATATCATATGCATCCTTAGCATAGAAAGCTAATTGATCCTTTGGATGTTGTTTAAATCTTAGATTTTCTTCCTTTCTATATAGTCCCTTATAAAATTTCATTCTCTCTTCCATCCAGTAATCAAAATACTTTTTCATATCATCAGGATGAACATAGAACTCCATATCCCACTGCTCAAACTCTCTAGATCTAAATGTTAATTTTTGTGGAGTAACTTCATTTCTAAAAGCCTTACCAATCTGTGCAATACCAAAAGGAATGCTCTGTCTAGTACTATCTACAACATTCTTAAAGTTAAGATATATATTCTGACAAGCCTCACCCCTTAGATATGCTTTCTGTTTGTCACCTTCTACAACACCTATATGCGTTTCAAACAGTAAATTGTAAGACCTAGGCTCTGTAAACTCTTTGTTACCACAATGAGGACAAGCCTTATCAATTTCATCCTCTCTAAATCTCTTGTGACACTTCTTACACTCTACAACCTCATCTCCAAAATTCTCTACATGACCAGAAGCCTCCCACACCTTAGGATGAGTTATAATGGTACCATCAATACCAACTACATTCTCTCTAGTATCAACCATATATTTCCACCAATACTTTTTTAGGTTGTTCTTCATTTCTACACCAACAGGGCCGTAGTCATAAAATCCTCCTATACCACCATATATCTCTGAGTTTGGATATATTATTCCTCTTCTTTTAGCTAGGGCTGTTACCTTCTGTAGTAAATCCATATTATTTCTTTACTAATTTAATACCCTTATTATATTGTACTTAAGGTATTTACTCAAATCGTTGTGGTATAATTCGTAATATAAATAAGTTTTTTACGATTAATATATGGAAGACCCACAAAGTAGTGATCTCTTAGGCCAAAGAAAAGTAAGATTAGAGAAACTCGAAGAGCTCAAGAAGTTGGGTATTAATCCATATCCTGCAGAGTCTTTTAGAGAGGAAGAAATAGGTAATATATTAAAGAGCTATGAAGAGTTTGAAGAGAAAGAAACAGTATTAGCAGGTAGGGTAGTTGCGTGGAGAGAGCATGGGAAATTAGTATTTGGAAATATTAAGGATGCAAGTGGTGAAATACAATTAATGATTAGAGAGAGTGAACTTAAAGAAGATTTAGAGAAAGGGTATTTAGGATGGGGTAAGCTATGGTTATTAGACTTAGCAGACTTCGTTGAACTGTATGGAACTATTGGTAAAACTAGAACAGGAGAGATTACTATCATGGTTGAGCATATTAGATTACTTACTAAAGCTTTACGACCTATACCTAGAAAGCTAGAGGATAAAGAGCAGATATTTAGAAGAAGGTATTTAGATTTGGTTGTTAATCAAGAGCATT
>WOZL01000020.1 GCA_011620305.1 Candidatus Dojkabacteria bacterium
ATTAATTTATAAAACTTTATAAAAACAAACAAATTCCGACATACCCATATCTGTTCTCCATTTATGCAATAAATACAGAAGGAGATTTATCACCCAAAAGTATCAATCCCAAGAGTGGCTTTGGCAAAAAAACTCTAACTAATTACACAAATAATATAGAACCCTTAGTTAAAAAAATCTATAAATCTTCCAATTTTGAAGAAATATATGAGAAACAAATACAAAAGGAATATAGCGAATTAGCCAATCAAATACAGAAAAGCTTTAAGGGTAGAGTAGAGGAGTCTATAAAGAAAGTATGGGATATAGACGAAAATTATAAATTTATTCTTATTCCAAATTTTCTTGAAATAGGTCATAGTTTTGGAATATTTAGAGATAATAAACTATATTCGATCACGTCACCAATAAGGAAAGATGGGGAAATCTCTTTTCTGTCACAATTCATTATCTCAAATGCCATTCACGAGTTCTCTCACTCAGTATTTCAAAAATTCTTAATAGAAAACGATTTATATCAAAAACATAAAGTCCTAACGGGAAACATAGAAATACCAAAGAATTTAACTAAAATTCACGCAAATTCTGCAATCTACATGGAGGAAACTCTTATAAAACTCATGACCCTACTAATCCAACAAGAACTTTACAAAGGATTTGTTACTGAGAAAAATCAAATCTCTAAAGCTAAGAAAAAAATAAAACAATTAGAAGAGAGAGGTTATGAGAAAGCTAGAGAGTTATATCCAATACTTCAAAACAGTAAAGATAAAAAGAAAGGCTATTTAGATTATCTCTCTAATAATATCTAAAGCCTCTTCACTCTCATTACATTTCATAAGCTTCATTCTTAATTCACTAGAACCTTCAAAATTCCCTATATACATCTTAATATACTTTTTCTGGGTATTAAACGGCTTAACACCCTCCCAAGTATCCTTAAAAAGCTCTAAATGCTTCTTTAAGACACTTAAACGCTCATCTTTAGGTATTCTCCCTCTATTAGCAAAAACCCAAGGATTTTGCATTACAGCCCTTCCAATCATTACACCATCTACACCATATTTATCAATATATTCATCAGCCATATTTAGATCTGCAATATCTCCATTACCCAATATAACTGTAGTAGGGGATATCATATCTCTAAGTTTAACTACCTTAGCTATCTCATCCCAATCAGCTGGTTCATCGTATCCCTGTTTTGAAATTCTCCCATGCACAGTAATTAAATCTAAATCTTGTTCAAGCAAAAAAGAGAACCATTCTTCTGTAATAAGCTCATCGTAACCCAATCTTGTTTTAACACTTACTGGGATATCTTTAGCCTCAGTTTTCACAGCATTGATAATTTCTTTAACTAAAACTGGCTCTTTAATTAAAGCAGAGCAGTGACCACTATTAATAACAGTTCGTACACTACAACCAATATTAATATCAATACCATCCAGACTATATTTGATAATATCTTTAACTGTACCAGAATAATTCTCAGGATGATTACCCCAAAGTTGGAATACAATTGGTCTTTCTCTTTTAGTAAATTTAAGCCTATGACTAACCTTATCTCTTCCTTTTGACATATATCCATCGGTACTCATAAACTCAGTGAAGAAGAGATCTGGTCTTCCAATGTCACAAAGTATCTGTCTAAAAACAGTATCTGTAACATCCTCCATCGGGGAGAGGGCATATATCTTACCTTTCTCTTCTAATATTTGTTTGTAGATACTCATAACATAAGATTATATCAACTTCTGGAGTCGGGGTCTGTCCCCAATAAAAATACAAGCTCTGAATAAATTAATAATATTTGAGTAAAAAGACCCTAGGGTCTGGCCCTATTATCTTAATTATCAAATTGATATATAATGATATCAATGCCCAGATATGGAAACTAAAAATTTACTTTTTGACAACTCAGGTCAACAGCTATTAAACGAAACGAAAGTAGATTCGTACTTAGAAATATTCAAAAACTTTATTAGAGATTTTATACAGTGGTGGTATGTACAAATGCCTATATGGCACCTAAGAGCTTTAAGAAGGGTTGTAATATTTTTAGATGATAATCTATCGTTTAACTTACTCCTTAACAATTTCTTCGTACCATGGCATAGAGACAAAGATATACTGGGTTACTTGGTTGGTATAACAACAAAGGTTATATATCTACCAATTGCTTTTATAATTATTGCAACATTCACAATAGCATATATCTTCTTTATTTTCTTCTGGCTTCTATTACCACCCAGTACAGTATTTTTGATAATTAGATCATTTTGGATGTAAGGATAAATGGCTATAGATTATGGTTGGCAAAATAGAACTATACTGGGATATCATTCGAAAGATAGTAATACTTACGGCGTAATTAGCAAAGAATTTCCAATTCTTACTAAAGAGTTAGAGGCTATATTCCTTGTTACTAGAAACCACTACTTTACTATCTCAACACCCCAAATTAGTAATGTAGTTACAAATTTCCTTAGATATCAAAATTTTGAACAGAAGAAAAGGGCAGTAGCTAATGTCTTAGTTATACCAGGTATTGTTGTAGCTTTAGGCTACATGCTCAGACTATTCAATCTATTTGAAAATATTCCAATCATCCAAAGTTTTTTAGATAGCTCAATTGCTAATTTACTTTTTGGTCTTTCAATACTTAGTGTGATAGTTTTGTGGAATGATTACTACAAAGACAAGAGTCATCCTACAAGATTACCCAGAACTGAATTAATACCTCAAAAGGAGTATGAGGAGATTAAACAGATAGGGTTTCAGTTTAATAGATACAGTAATCTCGATGCTATCAAATATATTAATGACTCTACTTTGAGAGTTGTTTGTGAGAATGTGGGTAAGAATAAGTTCTCTACATACTCTACATTCTTAACGCTTTTAACAATACCCCCTATTCAAGAGATTTTAATTCGTGCAAATATCGGAATTAGCGATGAAGAGTTAGAGGAGAATAATATTAACGAAAACACTTTACCTACATATCCAGCAACATCACTTCGCAGTATTCTCATATATGCTCTTGAAGAGGCTTTGTTAACAGAATCCGCAGTAGTTAGACCAGAACATGTATTTTTAGCCCTATGTAAAGTATTTCCCATTTTAAGAAAATTTCTTCAGGTTAACAACAGCAGTTTGGATGTACTTAGAGAGATAGTAAGATACAATGCTAGAGTTCGAAAAAAGAATAGAGCAACGAATGTGTTTAATCCCAATATTCCATATTACCGTAAGGGTGGAATAGCTGAGAGTTGGATATATGGATATACATATATACTAGATCACTTTAGTAAAGATCTTACAAATGAGGTAGCTAAGACTAGAGATATTTTTGGTATAGGACATGATGATACTCTTGAAGCTTTAATATCAACTCTTGGAAAGGTTAGTAACAAAAATGCCTTACTTGTAGGAGAGGCTGGTACAGGTAAATCAAGCTTGATACTTGGTGTAGCTCAGAGAATTAATATGGGTGATGTACCTGTACAAATTAAGGATAAGAGGGTAATTCAGCTAGATCTGAATGCTCTAATAGCTCATTCAAGTAAACCTGATCAAAATATGGAGGAGCTAATTGATAAAGCTATGAAAGAATTAGCACAAGCTGGCGATGTAATTCTCTTTATTGATGAAATGCAAGAGCTTATGCCTGCAAAAGCAGATGAGTCTGGCCATTCTATCGCTGGCATTTTGCTTCCATACATATTGGATGGGCGATTCCCAATTGTTGGTACAGTTAATCATTCAGATTACAAGAAATATTTTTACAGTAATGAGTCATTAAGACAGTCTTTTACTAATATCGAAATAGAGGAAGTAGGATTAGATGACGCTCTATATATACTTGAAACAAAGATAAATATTTTAGAAACAAACTTTGATGTATATATTACATTCCCAGCATTAATAGCCACAGTAGAGCTTGCACATAGATACATTAAAGACAAGAAACTACCTAGTAGTGCAGTGTTAACTATTGAGAGTGCTTGTTCTTGGGCTCAAGCAAACAATATTAAAACATTAACTGCAGAACATGTAGCAAAGTCTGTATCTATACAACAAAAAATCAATGTGAGACCTATTACTACAGAAGAAACTACAGATTTGATGAAATTAGAAGAAAATATTCGAAAGAAGGTAATTGGCCAAGATGAAGCTATCTTTGCTATTGTAGACGCCTTAAGAAGAGCTAGAACTGACATCCGAAATCCAAATAAGCCAATTGGCACATACCTCTTTATGGGCCCTACAGGTGTCGGTAAGACATATATTGCTAAGGTTGTATGTGAAGAGTTCTTTGGAAAAGATCAGAAGATGATTAGGGTAGACATGTCTGAATACCAAGAATTAGAAAGTATAGATAAATTCCTTGGGAGCACAGGAGAGTCTGGGCAAACTTCTACCTCTTTGATAGATAGAATCAAACGAAACCCTCATACTGTTGTTCTGTTTGATGAGATTGAGAAAGCCCATCCTAAAATTTTAGATCTGTTTTTACAAATATTTGATGAAGGAAGACTTACTAGCAATATGGGAGAGACTGTTGATTTTACTAACGCAATTATCATATGTACTAGTAATATTGGTAGTCAAATACTTCTAGATACACTTCAGCAAACAAATACACTTTGGGAAGAAGCAAAGAGTAGGGCACTTATAGAACTTAATCACAGTATTAGACCTGAGCTGCTAAACCGTTTTGATAAAATACTAGTATTCCATCCTCATGATATTGATAATTTAACAAAAATAGGAGTATTGTTACTTAACGAACTTTCCTCAAGATTAACTGAAAAAGGCTATAGACTTAAATGGAATGAACAGATACCTATGTTAATAGCCAATAAAGCGAGAGTTCCAGGCATGGGAGCTAGACCTCTTAAGAGATATATACAGGACAATATTGAAGGGAAAATAGCTCAGGCTATAATAGAGGGTAATCTTAAAAGTGGAGATGAGATAGAAATTAAAG
>WOZL01000026.1 GCA_011620305.1 Candidatus Dojkabacteria bacterium
CCTTTATGTATAATTAAAGAATATGTCTTAATTTCCCATCTTTAAGATTAAGCAACTTGCTAACTCCACTATTACCTACAAAATACCTATCATGAGATACAAGTAACATAGTACCAATATACTCACTCAAACTCTGCTCTAATATCTCTTTTGTATCTATATCCAAATGGTTATCAGGCTCATCTAAAATAAGCATATCGTAATTAAAAAAACTAAATATAGCAAACTCAAACCTAGCTCTCTCACCAGGACTTAGCATATACACCTTTTTGTTTAGATCTTCTCTCTTGAAAAGAAACTTCTCTAAATATCCATACGCTTTACCATAGAAACAACCGGTTCTAGAAGTAAACTCTTCTAAAATGCTCCTATTATGCTCTACATTGGGTTGTATCTGAGAGAAGTACCCTACTCTAATATTATCTCCCAATCTAACATCACCACTATCTACCTTTTCAATACCATTAATAATTTTTACTAAAGTAGATTTGCCAGCCCCATTGGGACCAAATAGCCATACTTTCTCTCCTCCTCTTACCTCTAAGTCTAAATCTTCAAATACTTTGTTCTTACCATAGCTCTTACTTACGCACTTAAGTCTAAGCATTAACTTAGAGCTATGTACCTCTGCATCTATCTCTATACTATCAATACTCTCTGAGGAGTATCTCTCTTTTTGATTCTTTTCTAACCTCTCAATTCTTGTTTTAGCAGCACCTACTGCTCCACCTCTCTTTCTACTACTCTTTATTCTTCTTGCATTCTCTAGAAGCTTCTCTAACTGTTTTCTTTTCTTCTCTTGTGCTTTATACAGTTTATCCCACTTCTCTATCAACCTATTCTTCTCTTGCTGGTAGTAATCATAATTGCCTATGAATTTGATAATACCCTCTCTCTCTATCTCCCATATTTCATCTACAACATTATTAAGAAACTCTCTATCGTGTGAGATCATAACTACTGACATATTTAAGGAGTTTATATACTCCTCAAACCACTCTATCCCCTCTATATCTAAGTGATTAGTAGGCTCATCTATTAGTAATGTAGTTGGATTAGATAGTAGTATCTCTATTAACTTAACTTTCATCTTCTGTCCTTCACTAAGGGTATTTAGATACTGATATGGGTCGTAGTTTTCAAACTTTAATTTTGAGATATATTTATCTATTTTGTATAAGTCAGTTGGATGTTTAACACAATCTTCTAGATATATACCTATCATCTCATCAGGTAGATCTATTTCCTGAGTAATATATCCAATATTCTCATTAGTTATACTTACATCACCCTCTGTAGGTTCTTCTTGACCAGTTAATATATTAAACAGAGTAGTTTTACCACATCCGTTTCTTCCTACAAGACCTATTTTCTTATTATTAGGTATGAAAAAATTAACATCTTTAAAGAGTATATTCTCATCATATCTTTTAATTAGGTTGTTTACGACAATCATAGAGGCATTATATCAAAATGCCTACTAATTTTTTTATTTCACCGTAACACTCTTAGCCAAATTCCTAGGCTTATCTATACTATTCCCTAAACTATCTGCTAAAAAGTAAGAAAGTAATTGAAAAGCAACAACATTAGCTAAACCACTCAACTCTTTATTAGAAGCAGTAGGTAAAAAGTACTTAAAACAACTCTCATTCTTAAATTTAGAATCACCTACTCCAACAGTAAAAGCACCCCTAGCCTTAACCTCCTCTGTAGCAGATATAATGTCCTTACTATCTTTATCATCAGATATAATACTAAACACTGGAGTATCATCCTCTACCAGAGCTATAACACCATGCTTTAACTCACCTGCACTAAACCCTTCGAAATGTTTGTAAGAAATCTCTTTAACCTTAAGTGCACCCTCTAAAGATATATATGAGTTCTGTCCTTTACCAAGTATAAAGAAATGTTCATTGTCTTTAATCTTTTTAGCTAACTTCTTAATATGCTTAAAACTCTTCTCATTAAAATAATCACTCAAACCATCACTTAAATCCTGTATATATGACTTAGCCTCTTTGTACTCATTAACCATACTCTTAGCTAGAAGGTAACCAAATACACACTGAGAGGTAAACACCTTGGTAGAAGCTACACATATCTCAGGACCAGCATGTATTAAGTATTTGTAATCAGACATACGATGTATAGTAGAGCCCTCTACGTTCACTATACAACCAATTTTACAACCCTTCTCTTTAGCAAATTCCAATATCTCTATGGTATCAGCAGTCTCTCCACTTTGTGATACAGCTATAACTAAATCATTTTTAGTTAATATTGGTAAAAATGTCTCAAAGTCATATGACCTTACATCTAAAGCATCAACCTTAGCAATATTTCTAAGATAGTAAGCTATCTGTCCACTAGCAAAACCAGCAGTACCAGCACCAGTAATATATACCCTATTTGCATTTCTAACAGCCTCTATTATTGCTTTAAGGTCATCCTCTGAATACTCAGCAGCCTTAAGTACTGTATCTTTCTGCTCTACAATTTCTTTGATCATAAAGTGAGAATATTTACCCTTAGATATACCTTTAATCTTGTTATTAAGCTTAGTTACTTTATACTCCTTCCTAATACCGGACTTAGCATCATATATCTTAAACTCATTACCATTAATCTCTACCAAATCATAGTTGTCTAGAAATACTACATCCTTGGTATATTTAGCAAAAGCTAAAGCATCAGAAGCTAAAAATATACCATCCTTACCTATACCTAAAACCAAAGGAGAACCATTTCTAACAGCAATAATATGGTCCTCCTTACTACTATCTAATACAATTACAGTATTTCTACCTTCTAACTCGTTAAATGCATCTCTTACAGAGTCTTTAAGTGTTTCATTACTCTTCCTTTTCTCTTCTATTAACCTCACTATTACCTCTGTATCTGTTTCAGTATCAAAGGTATATCCTTTCATAATTAATTTACCTTTAAGGTCTTGATAGTTTTCAACAATACCGTTTTGGGCTAATACAAAATCTCTTCTTGTAGAAAAATGAGGATGAGCATTAATCTCATTAACACCACCATGAGTAGCCCAACGAGTATGACCAATAGCGGATGATGTTTTAGGTAAAGGTACCTTCTTTATATTAATCTCCCCCACTTTCTTAAATACATCTAACTTCCCATTGTCATTAACAGCGATACCCCAAGAATCGTAACCTCTGTACTCTAATGTTTTTAAACCATCTAAAACAATATCTGATGAATTCTTCTTCCCTACGTAGCCAACAATACCGCACATATGAGTGTGTCAATACAATTTAGTTGTTTAAGGGAAATTACTAATTACTTCTTTGTCTATTTGTAAGTAACATTTAGGTTGGTAATACAACCTGAGAGTATCCGCTGATAACTCGATAGCTCTCGCCTCGTAGCATATATCTATATGCCCAGCCGCTTACGTATATTAATGTTCCCTAAAATAAATTACAGGATATTGTGTATACTGTCAAATATTGATTAAGAACAGTAAACAAGCTATTATATACTATTAAATTAATCATATATTAATATGGGAATAGGATTAGTAATATTAGTTGTAGTAGTCATAATTGTAGGACTACTAGTTTCTCTATATAACAAACTTGCTAAGCAGAAGGTTTTGATAGGAGAAGCAGAGTCAGATATAGATACATTTCTCAAACAGAGATATGACATGATCCCTAACCTTGTTGAGATAGTTAAGGGATATGCTAAGCATGAGAAAGAGACCTTTGAAAAGGTAACAGAAATGAGAAGTAAGGCTATGTCAGCTGGTTCTCTAGAAGAGAAGATGAAATATGAAAAAGAGCTCTCAGGAGCTATTACTCAGCTTATGGCAGTTGCAGAGAACTATCCAGAGCTTAAAGCAAATGAGAACTTTAAGGAGTTACAAACAAGTCTTAAAGAGTTAGAGAACAATATTCAGAAATCTAGAAGGTTCTACAACGGTACTGTTAGAGATTTCAACAGTATGATTGCTGTATTTCCTAACAACTTAGTTGCTGGAGTCTTTGGTTTTAAAGAGATGCCTTTTTTTGAAGCATCAGAAGAAGAGAAAGAGAACGTTAAGGTTAAATTCTAGGTTTAACTAAATGCGAAAATACTTTCTATTTGCAGTACTATTACTATCATCTTTTTTTGTAGTTCCTACATTTTCTCAGGAGAAAAACTTTGAGCATATCTCAGAGTTTAATAGCTACATTACTATTAATCAAGATACCACTATAGATGTAACTGAAGAGATACATTACTACTTCCCAGATTTTAGACATGGTATATTTTGGCAATACCCTATCGAATACTCTGCATATGGATTTAGAAGAGCTACATCTTTTGATTTAGAGGAAGTTTACTACTACCCTGAAAATGATCCAGAAGATAGAAGAAGTGCATATGAAGAGACTAGAAGCTCAGGTTGGATTGAATTAAAGATTGGAGAAGATAACAGAACTATTACAGGTAACTATGTTTATGTTATTAAATACACACTTCAGGATGTAGGTATATCATACTTTGATACACATGATGAAGTTTACTTTAATGTAATTGGCCCTGGATGGCAGGTTCCTATACTAGAAGCAACAGCTACTATTAAATCTTTTATGGAACCTACAGATCGTATATGCTATACAGGAGAGGAGGATTCAAATCAACAGAATTGCAGTTTCTCAGAGACGGATGAAGGTCTAATCTTAAAGAGTACATCTGAGTTACAACCGTATGAAGCATTAACCTTTGCATTAAAGTTTCCTCCAGATAGTATCGAGGATAGGTCTAGACAGATATGGTTAGGTTTGATTATTAGTAATTTAGGTATTCTACTTCCTATACCTGTAGGTATATTTCTATTTAGATTATTAAAAACTAAATGGAAGAACAAAAAGTTAACCGTTATACCCCACTATGAAATACCTAATGATT
>WOZL01000023.1:0-3574 GCA_011620305.1 Candidatus Dojkabacteria bacterium
TGACTGCTAAATACCTTAATATAGAGCTCTCTGTAGGTGAAAGTATAAAAGAACAGATTCAGAAGAAAGAAATTGTCGAAGCAAATGAAAAGGTATCTCTAATTGGTGTAAAAACCCACAATTTGAAGTCCATTGACCTACACATACCTCTGAACACACTAACATGCATAACTGGAGTATCAGGTAGTGGAAAGTCTTCACTAATTAATGACACACTCTACCCTGCATTAATGAATCAGAAAATGAATGGTAAGCAGGTCGAAGGAAACTATGAAGATATATATGGACTAGAACCAATTGATAAGGTAATTGGTGTCGATCAGTCCCCTATTGGAAAAACTCCAAGGTCCAATCCTGCTACATATACCGGCGTTTTTACCCCTATCAGGGAGCTATTCGCTGAAACCCAAGAGGCTCGTGCTAGAGGATACGATAAGGGAAGATTTAGCTTTAATGTAAAGGGTGGAAGGTGTGAGAAATGCCGTGGTGATGGACAAATTAAGGTAGAAATGCAATTTCTACCAGACATGTATATTACCTGTGATGAATGTGGAGGGAAGAGATACAATGATGAAGTTTTGGATATAGACTACAAGGGTAAAAATATTGCTGAAGTTTTACAGATGACAGTCGATGAGGCTTTAGAATTTTTTGAAAATATTCCCCCCATTCAAAGACGACTAGAAGTTTTACAAGAGGTTGGTCTAGGTTACATCCAACTTGGGCAGTCTGCCCTAACCCTCTCAGGTGGAGAATCACAACGAATTAAACTTTCAAAAGAATTAGCAAAGATGACCAGAGGTCATACAGTATATATATTAGATGAACCAACTACAGGTCTTCACTTCTACGATGTAGATAAGCTTTTGATACTTCTTAGAAACCTGGTTGATCGAGGAGATAGCGTAATCGTTATCGAACACAATCTGGATATAATTAAGCAAGCTGATTGGATAGTAGATCTTGGGCCTGAGGGTGGAGAAAAAGGTGGAGAGATTGTAGCTCAAGGTAGTATAGATGATATTAAGAATTCCAAGAGCAGTTATACTGGTGAATGGCTACATAAGAATAGAGTGTGAAACACTCACTTTAACTCCCTGCTTTTGAATTAATTCACGTTAGAAATTTTAGAAAAATTTTAGTACAAGAGTTTGATACAGAGTTAATAATCGTTATTATTCTAAGAAAATTGGCACTTCACTATTTTGATTAGGTTCTCCAAACAAATAAAGAAAGTTAACCACGATTGTTCAAACCGACATTCTATGTTATGGAAATTGGAACCAATGTTTCACTCTAGTATGAGATACCAAAAACCCACTCCTCTCCATGTTCACCACAGTAAATGCAGGGACCTGTGTTTTTTCTTCCCTCTTCTGTCTGACAACGGGTGGTAGCCTTAGTGTCTACTTTGATACCCTCTTCACAATCTGGATTACCACACCAGTAAGCATGTACAAATCCTCTCCTAGCTGAAATGATATCTTTAAATTCTTCATAGCTATCAACACTATAGGTATTTGATACAAGTAACTCCTCAGATCGTTTTAATATATTTTTTTGAATCTCATCGAGAAGATTTTCGACATACTCCTGGACATTAGAAACAGGTAACTCATTTTTCTCAAGTATATCTCTTCGAACAATTACACATTGATTATTTTCTAAATCTCGTGGTCCTATTTCAATTCTTATCGGAACTCCTTTCTTTTCCCACTCATTAAATTTATAGCCAGCAGTTACATAGTCTCTATCATCAAATTCAATATCCTCTGTTATTTCTTTAACACTGTTATACACTCCCTTACTATACTCTAAGATTTTATCTTTATCATTATCGCTATATATAGGGATAATTACAACCTTAATAGGCGCTATCTTAGGAGGCAAAACAAGCCCCTTGTCATCACTATGCGACATTACTACTGCTCCAATCATTCTTGTACTTACACCCCAACTTGTCTGCCAAGGATACTCTAATTTCCCATCTTTATTAGTAAACTGAATATTGAAAACTCTTGCAAAATTCTGCCCAAGATCATGAGAAGTGCCAAATTGTAGGGATTTCCCGTCCTGCATCATTGCTTCTACACCATATGTATCATTAGCACCTGCAAATTTCTCAGACTCAGATTTTATACCAGTAAGTGTTTCTAAAGCTAATACCTCTCTAGCAAACTTCCTATACATCTCTAAGGCTCCTAATACCTCCTCTAAGGATTGTTCTTCAGTCTCATGCACAGTATGTCCTTCTTGCCAAAGAAACTCTGAGGTTCTTAAGAAGGGCCTTGTCCTTCTCTCCCATCTAACAATATTTACCCACTGATTAATCTTAAGTGGCAAATCTCTCCAAGATGTAATCCATCTTGAGAATGTATCATACATAATTGTTTCAGATGTTGGTCGGACAATTAATTCTTCATCTAATTTAGCTTCTGGATCTACTTCTACCCCTGTACCATCTTCTTTCTCCTTTAGTCTGTAATGGGTCACTATGGCACACTCTTTAGCAAAACCCTTAACATGGTCTGCCTCTTTAGAGAGAAATGATTTAGGGATAAATAGGGGGAAGTAAGCATTTTTACAACCTCTATCTTTAATTCTTTGATCTAATTGCTCTTTAATTTTCTCCCATATTGCATAACCGTAAGGCTTGATTACCATAGCTCCTCTAACTGGAGAGTTTTCTGCAAGCTCTGCTCTGTCTATAATATCCAGATACCACTGGGAGTAATCTTCATTTCTTGGTGTAATTCCTTTGTTTGACATAGTTCTTGCTTATTGTAACAGAATATTAGATAATTTAGCAATGAATATGTTAGGGGGTGAGCAACAATCAACTCCTACTGACCCAAACGAAAGAGATAATCGCCTCTCTATTCCTGAAGTTTCCTCTGAATTAATACCCTATTTAACTGCAGAATTTGAAGAGGGCTATGAGGCTATAATACAAGAAAGCCCAGAATGGTCAATTGACCACTATATAGAGAAAGAGGATAAGGAAGATTGGCAAAATAATGAAAAAGAATTAGAAATTATCTCCCTATACTCTTTTAAGCAAAATATTAACTACCAGGCAGTTGCTGAAAAAGGGAATGAAGATATTAGAGCTATTAGGATAATAAAAAGAGAAAACAACTCTATCAAAATTTTAGTCTTGGATATTTTAACCAATATAGATGGGAAGTGGGTTAAACTATCTTCGGACCAAACCCCCAGTGATCTGCAGCCTTAGCTAGTGCTGTATCAGGATTTTCCTTTATCCATTCATGTACATCTATTCTCTGCATAGCCAAATCTTTAGCTTGTACCATAGCCTCTACACCCGCTTCTATACCCCACGGATGGCCCAGTACACCTCCACCAGCCTGTAGCATAATATCTTCTCCTAGTTGCTTTATAACAGTCTCTACAGAGCCTGGGTGTAGACCTCCTGATGCTACATGCCATACAGGTTTCATTCCATACCAATTTTGACCTAAAGTCATAGAAGAAGCAGGAGTAATATCCGCTTGTAAGGTGTCTTTAATAAACTTTGGCTCTCCGTAGTTCTCCATCTTAGTTTTAGGTGCAC
>WOZL01000023.1:3674-4858 GCA_011620305.1 Candidatus Dojkabacteria bacterium
GTGTCTTTAATAAACTTTGGCTCTCCGTAGTTCTCCATCTTAGTTTTAGGTGCACCACCATGAAGTGAATCAACCCCTATAAGCCTCATAATCTTAGCATTAGCTACCATAGACATAGAGAAATCTAATATTTCACCCTTATCATGTACTCCTGGCCCACTCTCTCTAGTAAACAGGCTGTGCATAGCTCTATGAGCATGTATAGCTAATCCTGTATTTCTCAGTCTCATAGTATGTACCGCAGCAAATCCCGTTGTAATAACATCCATCATCATCCATCTTCCATCCTCTTCTTTAATCATCTGAGCTCTATCCATCATTACATCAATATTACTATGGGTTATATTACACAAATAGAACTTCTTTTTACCACTCTTCTCTTCTATCTCTCTTCTTAACTTATGAACCTCTCTTACCCTATCCTCAAATTTATTAAAAAATAGGCTCGTTAAGTTCTCATCATCCTTAATCCCTTGATACTGACCATTAGCTGATGTAAAGAGAATTTTAGCTAAATTAGCCTGCTCTTTTGCTGTTCTACCAACCTTAGGCTTAGCTACAGTACAAAGAATAGGACCTCTAGGTATCTCTAATTGTTCTCTAATACCATCAACACCAAATGCAGGTCCAGGCATGGCCTCTATCCACTCTCTAGGAAATCTAATATCCAACAATCTGAATGCTTTAAGCATCTTCATACCACCGATATTTCCTGCTATACCAGCAAGAAGTCCAGATATATTCCCTGTTTCAAAGAGTTCCTTTTTGTAGGCAATCTTAAATGTCTTAGTACTAGGATCTAAATCAAAAGCAGTAGCCCTCATTTTCTCCGCCATCTTAACTCCACTATCCTTTCCGTCATATACTTTTGCCCATGTACCAGTAGAACTCTCAGCTGCACAAGCTGCTACAGCAGTCTCAAACTTCTCCATACCTACACTATCAATTAGCTCAATATCTATTAGGGTAATAATATAGTTCTCATCAGGATTATCAGGTTGCCATCCTTTGGGTGCAATATATCCTGAGTGATATGGATTATGTTTCTCCTCTTTCTCCCTCTTTCTCTTTCTAAATAACATAACAAAAATATTAAAATTTATCTTCTAATCTAGACCTCGATTTTTCAATCTCCATTTGGTCTAGCTCATAGTTAAATTGATACCATTTGTTTATAATAAAGG
>WOZL01000107.1 GCA_011620305.1 Candidatus Dojkabacteria bacterium
CCACAGCTTGTTACAGATATTGTAGGTACTGCAGAAAAGATAATTAAACTTCAAGAGAAGAGTAACAAACCAATATTTGTATGTTACTTAGGTAAAAAGGATATTAAAAGTGGTAGTGATATGCTAAGAGAGTATGGAGTATATGTATCAGATAATATTGAGGTCTCTGTAGAACTCATCAGGAAGATTTCCAATTACAGTATGAATGTTAAGAATGGGGATGTTGTAAAAGTACATGATATTAAACAATCAAGCCAATATATAGATGATGTTAAATCAGTTACTACAGATAAAACAAAAATTTTGGACGATGAGTTAGTAGAGAAAATTTTAATAGAACATAAGATTGAAATACCAGAGCAGATAATAACTCCCAATATAGAGGATGCTGTTAGCTTTGCAGTTAACAAATTCCCTGTTGTAATTAAAGCAGCTTCTAAAGACTTAGCACACAAGACTGATTTTAAGGCTCTCTATTTAGATATAAGGACTGTATCGGAGTTTGAGACAAAAATATATGAACTTAAAGAGGCTATAACAAAAAAGACTGGAGTAACTTCTCCAGATATATTGGTACAAGAAATGATAGATGGACAAGCAGAGGTCTTTATAGGAGCTAATAGAGAGGGTGACAGTAAAATATATGAAGAGGACGGAAAAGGTTTTGGGCATCTACTAGCTATTGGTCAGGGTGGAATATATACAGAAGTTTACAAAGACATTGAGCAAGTATTAATTCCCACTAATAGAAAAGCTATTCAAGAGGCTTTAGATGAAACTAAGATTTCAATGATCATTAACGGATATAGAGGGAAACAGGAATTACCTAAAGAAAAACTATTAGACATGTTAGAAGCTATTCAGAGAATGTTAATTTCATATCCTCAAATAGTAAGTTTAGATATTAATCCAGTAATACTAACAGAGGATAGGGTGGTAGCAGTTGATGTTAAAGTATATGTTAAGAACTAATTAGTTTCTTAACCTCATCTATATCATTCCAATCAAATTCAGTATCTCCGAAACATAGTGATTGCTCATGAGCTTTACCTGTGATGATAATTGTATCACCCTCTTTAGCAACTTCTAATGCCTTTTTAATAGCATCTCTTCTAACCTCTACATCTCTATCATCATAATCAAACCTAATTAACTCTCCATCACTTCCTCCATCTCTCCAACCTCTTTCTATCTCATCATTAATCTCCTTGAGATTTTCTGTTCTAGGGTCCTCTGCTGTAAGTATGGTAATATCAGCTAACTGATTAGATATCTTTCCAATCTCATATCTCTTAGAAGTATCTCTTAGACCTGCACAACCAAAAACATGTATTAATCTTCCATCTGTAATCTCCTTAACACTTTCTAATGCCTTTAAGGTAGCATTGGGAGTATGAGCAAAATCTACAAATATCTTATATGGTTTCTCCTTTATTAACTCCATACGACCAGTAACACTCATGAAGTGTTTAATAGACTCTACAATATCTTCAACATCTACTCCTTCATTCATACACACTCCACAAGCCAGTAGAAAATTGCTTACATTGTATTTACCATAGATAGGTATATGTACATTAAAAGTATCAGTTTTAGTATTAAGCTTAAATTTTAAACCATCTGTATTATCAATATTGCTGGCATATATATCTGCCTCTCTATTATCTACCCCATATTCCATACTCCTACCCAAAGATATACCATCAAGATAGTCATATGACTTATCATCCATATTAAGAAGTATTACAGAACTTGGCTTACTATGTTCTCTGATTAATAGAGATTTAGCTTCTAAATACCTCTCATATGTTTTGTGATAGTCTAGATGCTCATTAGTTACATTAGTATATCCAATAGTATCAAACTTAATACCAGCTACACGTCCCTGTTCTAAACCGTGAGAAGTAACCTCAACTACAATGTGAGTACATCCGGCTTTTAATGCTTGGTTAAATAGATTAAAAAGCTCTTGAGAAGTAGGAGTGGTTGTATGAAATCCAGTATCAATCTCCTTATCTCCAATTTTAGCAGAGACAGTACTAATTAAGGCAGGATTAAAACCGTTATCCTTAAGTATATGGTAAACCATACTACATGATGTAGTCTTACCGTCAGTACCTGTGATGCCAATAAGACGTGTATCTTTAAAATCAATAGAGTAGAGTGGAGCAAGATTAGATTTATGAAATGCCTCTTGTTGACTCTCACTTAGTAAATCATCTTCATAGTCAGCTATTATATCTTTATACATTTCACCAACCTCGTAAGCATCAATACCAGAATTAAGATCTTTAAGACTCTTTATTACTTCTTTAGGCAGATTATGGGTATATATAAAGTAAGAGACATCTTCAAAACTCTCTTTAGGGTTGCTGTATGTAATATCTGCTCCTAACTCCTCTAGCTCTTCTGTTTTTGAAGTTTTCTTTTTATCAAAACCAATAACATCCATACCACAAAGTAAGAGAAATTTAGCAATGTAGTATGCACCACTACCACCTATACCAACTATTGCTACTCTTTCTACTTCATATCTATTCATTCTCTATATCCATTAAATTAAAAATCTCTTTAAGGTCTCCTGCACTAGCAAATATTAATACAGATTCTTCTCCAAACTCGTCTAATTGCTCAGCAGTATTATCAAATGTTTTAGTATATCTAATATCCTTTTCTTCATTACTCTTCCTTAAGTACTCTACAAACTCCTCATCAGATAGTTTGTCTCTGTATTTCTCTTGCTCTCTTATAGGTGAATATATATTTGGTATTAATACTACATCAGCATCACCTATACTATTTGCAAATTCATCTTTAAAGCTTAAGCTTCTTTCTATACTGTGTGGTTGCCATACAAACACAACCCTTTTATCTGTAAATCTCTCTTTAGCTCCCTGTAAACACGATCTAACCTTTTTAGGATTATGAGCATAGTCTAAATATACCTCACTACCTTTATCAGTTTTCCCAATGTATTCAAACCTTGATGCTACCCCAGGAAAATCCTCAATATCAGGAAATATACCTAAAAGATTAGCAACTCCACAAGCCCTTAGTACATTCTCTTTATTGTAATCTCCATACAGTCCTGCAGTCACACCTGCATACATATCTTCAATATCTTTACAATCAAGTACTCTTACATTCAAATCTGAAACAATTTCAGATACATTCTTACCTCTACTATCTATTATCGTTGCAAATTCTGAATTAGAGATGAACTCTTTAAATGCACTATTATAATCCTCTTGGTCTTTGTAGTAGTCAGTATGGTCTAACTCTACGTTAGTAATTACAGATATATATGGAGTAGGGGCTCTATCTAAAAACTGCCTTTTGTACTCACAAGCCTCTAATACTAAATACTCACTATGTCTATTAAAATTATACGACTTATCTATCTCTAATATCTCATCACCAATTACGAAATTTGGAAGCTCTCTAAACTCTTTGTATAGCATCCAAGTAATTAACGCAGAGGTAGTTGTCTTACCATGTGTACCAGCTACTGCTATAGTCTTAAAATTTCTACTAATTAGTCCCAATATCTCTGCTACATTAGCAATTGAAAGATTAAGCTCCTCTGCTTTCTCACACTCTGGATTACCTGGTATAGGGCCATTAGGGAAGATAACTAAGTCTAAATCATCAGTAATATATCTGGCATTATGACCTCCTTCATACAAAACTCCTTTCTCTATCCAATTCTTTGCTGATTTACTATCTTGATTAAACTCCGATGCTGTTACCTCTATTCCTAAATTTATTAAATAAGTAGCAACAAAACTACTTACTCCAGAGCCTATACCAATCATATGTACCTTCTCTAAATCTCCTAGTTTTAAGTTTTTAATTTCTTCTTTGGTAAGCATCTATATTAAAGTGAATTTACATAATCTACAAACTGTTTACCTCTATCAAATTCGTTAATAAACATGTTAAAGCTACTAGCACCAGGACAGAGTATTATCATATCGCCTTTATCTGACAACTCTTTAGCCTTATCTACTGCATCTTTCATGTTACTAAAATATTTATAAATTTCTACATATGGACCCACTAATGCATCTATCTTGTCAGAAGCAGTACCCTCAAAAAGCAATAATGCCTTTAGATACCTCTTCATACTCTCTAAAATTATTTCATACTCTAGCCCTTTATCTACACCACCAGCTATCATCACTATCTTTCCCTCATACTCTTCACCAAACCTATTAAACATAGCTAGCATAGCCTCTACAGAGGTAGCACATGTGTCATTGTAATATTTAACACCATCTATCTCTCTAACAAACTCCTGTCTATTAGGTACTCCATCAAAACCTTCCACGACCTTTTTGATTGTTTCAGTCGATATATCATATATTCTTGCAGTAGCTACAGCAGCTAATATGTTGTAATAATTATGATTACCTTTCAAGATTAGTTTTTCAAAAGAAAGCAAATTATTGCCATTCTCATAAATAGTTAATTTCTCATCCATAAAATAATTTGCGCTTTTATTTTTTAGACTATAAGTAAGAGTATTGGCTGGGGCTTCATCTACAAACTCTTTAGTAATATCATTGTCAATATTCACTACTAGATAATCATCTTTAGATTGGTATTTAAATATATTCTTTTTAGAATTAATATAATCATTAATATCCGTGTGCCAATCAAGGTGATCTCTATAC
>WOZL01000047.1 GCA_011620305.1 Candidatus Dojkabacteria bacterium
ATGAAAAAAATAGGGGATATATTAGCATTGGTTGTATTAATAATAGGTTTTTTTACTGTGTTTAATGTCTATGCGCAGGAGAATATTACTGTAGACTTTGAAGCAGAGAAGCAGACTAAAAATATTTTGTTAGGAGTAGATGGTAATGAGGATAACTCTGTAACAAACACTACTACTCAGTGGCAGTCAGGTCTAACTGTAGCTGCAGCTACATTAGTCCCAGAAGTCCTAGAAGGTTACGGCGAAGTTCAGGGTATGGAGAATGTGTCACCATTAATAAAGGGGGGAGTAATTTCAAGTATGGATAGAGCTATGGCAACCCTTTATACCAGTACCCCCAATATTAATGTATATGCACATTTAGCTGAGGAGTGGGTACCAGGATATGATAGGACAAATAGTAGTGTATATGCTCAGGAGAGTGGATATGAAGAACTAATGAGTTCAGGTATAGTCGACATATGGGCTAATATGAGAAATATATCATATATCTTCTTTATTTTGATAATGCTTCTAGCAGGCTTTATGATAATGTTTAGGCACAAGATTGGTGGTCAAACATTGGTAACTCTTGGAAATGCACTACCAAATGTAATTGTTTCTTTGATACTTGTAACATTTAGTTTCGCTATAGCAGGTATCATAATTGACCTTGGTGGTGTTTTAATGGTTGTAATACAGGATATACTTGGACTTAATGAATATGTATCTACACATAACCTTTGGTCTTTGATGGGGGTGTTCTTTCATGGCACTGGGAGGGTATTAGGATTTTCTGTAGGTGGAGGTGCTGCTTTAGCAGCCACTATAATAGGTATAGTAGGCGTGCTCTCTACAGCGGGTGGTCCAGCAGGCTGGTTTGTTCTAGGTGGAGCTGGAATAATTACTCTAGCTATTATTCTACTAATTGCAGGAGTTGTATTTGTAGGCTCTGTTGCAGTATTAATTACATTGGTTAAAGCGTATATAGGTATTCTATTAAATGTAATACTTGCTCCAATACAGTTAGCATTAGGATCTATTCCAGGTAATCAAGAGATGATAAAGTCATGGTTTAACACTTTGCTAAGAAATGTAATGGTATTTCCAGTAGTATTCTTTTTAGTTAATCTTCCACTAGCTATAGCAGATAGTGTAGATCTAAACTTAGGATTCCCAGAGAAATTAGTATATGTTGATTCTATTTCAGATGCTAACGGTATGGATGGATTAGCTGCTTTATTTATCTTCCTAATCCAAATATTTATCTTCTTCTACGCAGCTAGAGCTCCTAAATTTTTAGAAGCTATATTCCCACCAACTACACCCAAAGCAGTACAAGAGGGTATGGCAGCTGCCCAAGGAAGTTTAGCTAAAATTCCTCTGATAGGAGGGTTATTTAAATAAACAGAAATATGGCTTGGGATAAAAAAAATGATGTATTAGGACAAATATTTGACTTTATATATGCTCAACAAGAGCTACCTCCAAACAAACGCAAACCAATAGAAACTACAGGTGTTGCAGGAGATAAAGAGTTAATAGATGCTGTAGCTGCGATTTTAGAGAACCCAGCAATCTTTAATGTAAATACAATGGCAGATGAGTATTCAGATGCAGTTAACATTAAACTTGCTGAATTAAGATTCTCTGAAGACAATATTAAGAAAGCGGATGTAGGTATATCAAACCTTGCAGATATTGTTAAAGACCCAGTTGGGTATGCTAGGAAGGTTAGAGATACAAACAAGGCCATTAGGAAATCTATGAGGGCTAAGTATTTAGGTGCATCAGCAACTGAGTTTGTTATTAGTGCATATCTAAGAAAGCAAGGTTTTAGTAAAGAGCTTAGCGATATTATCAAAAACGATACTAGATTTAGAGACTCGATAAAAGAGCTTTATGAATTTTCTGATTACAAAGATGCTCAGGCATATGCTCAAGGGATAGCTCAACCACCAAGACTTAGTCAATCTGATAGAGAATATTTGAATAGTAGAACTGCTAAACTAATTCCTAAACTCTCAATGACTAGAGCTCAGTGGGAGAGACTTACTGATATCCAGAAAAATAAACTTACGAAAGGTGTCTTAAAGGCTGACAAGGATGAGGATATTAGGGATTCTTTCCGAGATGTTTTAGGTAGAAATGTAGGAGATTCAGTATTTAGAAATTATCAAAGAAATGTTAGTAAGCTAGGCTCATATTCAAACATTGAGATAGCTAATCTCGAGAGGGAATTGAATTTTCTTGAAAATTCTCATAGAAAAAATGGGCAATGGGATAGTGACTCGGCAAGATTAGTATTTGAAAGGACTAAACTCACAAAGGAATTCTTAGAAAATGGTGAGAATATGAAGTTTGTAGCTGGAAGAAAAAGTTCAGAATTGTTGAAAAATACAAGAAAGTATATGGGGAATATTAGAACTCAAATCAGTGAAATTCAATCAGACCTAAAAGATGCAAGAAGAAGGGGGGATACAAATGCTCAGAGAATTCTTAAAGAGCAGCTTAAAATGACCCAAGCTACAAGAAGTAAAATTATTCAAGTAAGTATAGTAGGTAATATAGGTATGGTTGAGGGGTATATGAACTCTTTAAGAGATTACTGGAATTTGCCTGCTGTGATAAAGGGGGATTTTTTTAAGAGTACTAAGAATCAATTTTACTGTCCTACAGCAAAGGTTAAATTTAAGTGGAATGATAAAGTTTTAGCAGAGTATATGGTTCCTGCCCATCATGATGATGGCGATAGTAGAAATGCGGTACTTGAATCCTATGAAGAGTTCTGGGGCAGAGCTTACTATTTTACTCCCGGATCAGTATTTAGAACATTCTTTTACAATGGAGAGGGCTTCGCTTGGAGAGCACATTTACAGGAGCAAAAGATTCGTGAATATATAAGACAAAATGGTAATATTGCGAACTTTAATCTTAATAAATTTATGAATGATAAAAGCTATCGTCAAGCTATACTATCTGGTACAACTGGTATAACTAATCAACATCTATTGGACATGCTAGAGAGATATTCAAGATTAGGAGATGTTACACAGATGTTTAGTCTTCTCTATCGTACTCAGCAGAGTGTATTAAAGCGGGTAGATAATAAATTCTTTAAAGAGTTTAGAGAGAAAGTGTATGGAATATTAATTAATAGTAAGCTTCTATCTAGATTACCAGATGGTTCAGTAGCTACTGGATTACTCAAACAGTGGGCAAGTAAAGGTGGATTAGGGAATTTGTTTAGGGGTCTTTCTCATGGTATATCTGAAGCTTTGGGTATAGTAGCAGGTCCTGGTCTTAATCTCTTAATTACTACTATCGTTAATTTCACAATTGAAAAACTTTATGACTTAGCAGTGCCTATATTTGGTGTTATAGTCTTCTGTATATTTGGAGTTATAGGAATCCTGTTCTTGTCTTATGGAATAATATTTGATAACAGTGTTAGATACAATATCTCAGCAAGTACACCACCAGGGGATGTTGGTTACTGTGAAGTAGCTGGCTCAGGATTTATGAGTGACCCTACTGATGAATATTACGGTACTCCTGTACATGTTCCCCCTCCAACAGATTCTAGCTGTCCTTTGGGAGACACTGCATACCTCTGTACTCAAGGTTTTACAAATACTACCTGTAGCCATGTTAATATGAAAGCTAAAAAGCCTATTGATATTGATGGGGCTGGTGGTAATATTCAATACTTCTATGCTCCTAAGTACTGTGATAGTTCTAACTGTACTGCATCTACGGTAGTCAATCCAGGTAGATGTAGTGATGGTAATTACGTAGGTCAATGGGTTACCTTCAATGATGGTAATGGTAATGTGTTTACATTAGGACATACAAAATTTATACCACCATCCAATGGAAGTAACTACAGTGCAGGAGAACCAGTAGCATATGTATATCAAAGTGCAGCAGAGTTAATAGCGGATGATCCAGAGCAAAGAACATCTGGGGCTTCGTTTTACTGTTGGACAGGTTCACACATACATCTATTAATTACACAAAATGGTACACCTATAGACCCATTAGCATTTCTATATGATATGGGTTGTGTAAATGGCCCATCATCAGAAGCAGAATGTCCTGCTTGTATTGGAGGATAGTTAACTATGAGAAATGATAGAAAAAAGAAAATTAGAATAATACTGTTAATATCATGGGCAATTTTGATATTGTTGGGTATTTTACTGTTTAGACCTCAGAGGATCAAGGTACTTGAGGATGAGCAGCTAGATACTGTAGCTCAACTTCAAGATAGAGGGTTTTACAACTTCTCTGCTAAAGTTACTCTAGATACAGACTACTCTCCACTCTATGTATGTGATAGTGATACAATTCCAGAGTACTTAAGGGATTTAGCAGAAAAAATAGATCCTAATTTGCAAAGAGTAGAGAGTGCTAACTTTGTAAAGTGGCAAAGTAAAGATAGAGATATAATTGTTTACAATATAGATAGTACAATACTTCATATATATCTAGACCGCTATCCAGATACGATTAGCTTTACTTCTGTTGAGAGCTTTATCAATGAGTATATATCTTCAAATATTAAGTATTTTGAAATTAATGTAGATGTGAATCAAGATACAGAGATATATACTGCAAATAGAAAAATTGGGGAAGAGGAGTTAGTAACAGGATATGGC
>WOZL01000090.1 GCA_011620305.1 Candidatus Dojkabacteria bacterium
ACCTTTGAATAATTTATCTTTGACTTTATAAAAATTATAAAAGGTAAATATATATAGTAATAATCTTAAAGAGTTTAATAAGCCTAAAGCAGTTGTATTAAATATACATTGGACTGCTAAATATATACCAAACAGCACAAAAATCTTTAAGATAGAAAAACTTTCCCAATTTAAGTTAATATTCTTTTCAAATATTAAAGATAGAAGAATTAAAAATATACCTAAATCTAATATTGAAAGGGTAGGAATAAGATAGTTAACAATAACTCCGTTAACAAATGGTTCTGCCAACTGTATACCCATTAAAGAATAGGGAAATTGGTAGGTAATATTAAAGGGAAGAAGTAGTAGTAGGGTAAGAAAAGATGCTTTAACAAAATTCTTGAGGAATATACCTAGGATATTCCAGATAATTACAGCAAAAAGGATGAAAAAGACTTTTTCAACACTCTCTCTTAGTAAAAATATTAAAGGGATAATTAACAAAACTGATAAGATATAGTTCCAATTCTTTTTAAGAAATTTAGAGATTTTCACACTACATTGTAACAGAATATTACTACTCTTCGGTAACTTCTTCAGGTCCTGGTAGAGTAGAGTCCATTATACCTAACTCCTCTTCAGTATCTGGGATAATTCTTACATATCTATCTCGACCTTCACCAAAACTCTCTGTTTTAAGGTCATCAAATTTCTGTAAAGTCATATGTACAACTCTTCTATCGTAAGGCTTCATCGGTGGTAGATCTATACTTTCTCCCAATATTCGTGCATCATCAGCTTTTTGTAGAGCTATCTGTTCAATTTTAGCATCTCTTTCATCTCTATACCCTGAAACATCTAATGTTAATCTAAAATCAAAACCCTCTTCATCAACTGCTCTACGAATGATAAGCTGCATAATATACTGCAAAGAATCAAGGTGTCTTCCATGATTACCAATCATATATCCTAAGTCTTGTCCCTCAAAAGATACCTTTACATGTGTAGTACCATCTATCTCCTCAATACTGTAATCATAGGTAGCATCTACTCCAGAGAGGGTAATGAATTTTCCTATCTCTCTATCTACTATTTTAGTTAATTCTTCTTTGTTCATATTTTTAATAATAATATTTTATTTCTTGCCATACTTACTCTTAATTTGAGTAAATAGATTCTGAATACCCTTCTTGCTTCTATCAAAATCAAGAATAAAGTACTGTGCAATCAACATAACAGATTGAGTAATCCAATAAACACCCAGAGCAGCTGGAGCACTAATAGTGATAAATATTGTCATAAGTGGGAACATAAACATCATAGACTTCTGCATACTCTCTTGCATATCTTCCATATTTGGCTCAGAAGAGTCTTTTTTACTCTTCTTTTCCTTACTCTTTACAGACTCAGGATTTTGTAAAGCTGTAGTTAACTTGGTAGTAATAAACTGAATAACACCAACAACAAGTGCTAGTACTAAATAGGGTACTGCTTGAGGAGCAAATCTACCAAACTCCCCGGAAAGGACAGTATATGTCTGTGTAAGATCTAAGCCTAAGAAATTAGAATTAATAGTAAAGTTACCTGTACCGTTACTTACCCAATTAAGTACAAACTCATATATTCCTTCAGTATTATTATTTGTAATAGCTCTAACTACACCTATTAATACTGAAAGAATAATAATCTGAGGTATAAAGGTACCTAAACAACCCAGAGGATTGTAACCAACCTTTTTATAAAGCTTCATCTGCTCTTTACTTAATTTCTCAGGATTGTTCTTATACTTCTCCTTTAGCTTATCTAACTCAGGCTTTAAAGTAGCCATCTTCCTAGTCATCTCTGTTTGAGTTTTGGTAAGAGGAATAAGGGCAAGTCTCGAGATAATAGCGATAGCAATAATGGCTAAACCTAAATTACTAAAAAAAATATGATACAAAACAACCATAAGGTTGAGTATCGGATACGTTAAAATTGTTCTAAATATATCTCCTATCATAATTATTGCGAATAAACTTCTGGATTATACATTAAATTAAATTTCTTTGCAGAATCTAAGGAACAGGGTCATATTGACCAGCATCTGCCCAAGGATTACATCTAACTACCCTCTTAAAACCCATAGCTCCTCCCTTAAAAACTCCGTATTTATCTATAGATTCATAGGTATACTCTGAACATGTGGGTGTAAATTTACACCCTCTCAGATTAGGGAATATTTTACCTAATATTCCATGGTCTAATGATAATGTTTTCTGATATCCTTTAATTATCCAAAGTATTACTCTTTTCATATTCTATAGATTTTTTCAGTAACTTCTGAAATGATTTTTTAAGTTCATGATAGTCATCACAAAACTTAAAAGCTATATACTCATATATATACCCATTATCCTTTAAATCAAACTCCTCGATAGATTCATGCACTATTACTCTTAACAATCTAGTCATCCTATGCCTATCTGGTGCATCTCCAATTTTCTTACTTACAACAAAACCAAACTTAGGTGTAATATCTGAAGAGTAGGGTGTAGCAATTAACATACCGTATTCATTTCTAAACTTCTTACCTTTGTCGTAAATATAGTTGAAAAGTCTTGGGGGTAATTTATATCGTTTCTGTAGCATGCTCTATTATATACTATCTCTTAGTAGCTTTAGGTTTTTTTCTTTTAAACTTGTAATCTTCACTTACTGTAAGCTTGCTTCTACCTTTCTTTCTTCTACTCTTTAGTATTCTCTTACCACTCTTAGTTTTATTCCTAGCTCTGAAGCCAAACTTTCTAAGTCTTTTCAAATTTTTTGGTTGATATGTTCTTTTCATACGGCACAATTATATATAAATAACGGAATTTAGGCAAATTTCAAGCTTTAAAAAATTTCTCAAAATTTCTGTATATTAAAAATCCTTTAGTTAAAAGCTCTTTTGGAATTAGTTTCTAAAACTATCCACAAAATCAAAAATGTGTATATAATATTCTAGTAGTCCCAACCGACTATCAACTGCCCAAATTGTTAGAAAATTTTATGCACTAATACTTTATGAATAAAGTGGATATTGAAAATTACAAAGATACTCTACCAAAACCAGATCTATCTAACAACTCTGCCTCAACAGACAACTCCATAGACCCAGATGATACTTGGAAAGCTGTAAAAGAGGTAATGAGAATGAAGATAGATAATAGAGAATTTAAGACTTGGTTTAATGATGTATATATAGAGAATATATCTAATGGAGTAGTAGAGTTCTCTTGTGCTAATGATGTTCAAAAGGATGCAATTGTTAGAGACTATCTTCAGACATTAAAAGAGTCCATAGAGAAAACAACAGGTATTAATATGATGCTTAATTTTAGTATTAGAAGTGAACAGAGTAATACAAAAAAAGGTAATAAGTATGAATATTACAATGCTTCAGGTTCTGAGTCTGATTCATCTAAAACTCTTTTTTCTGATTTAGATAAACAGAGAGAAGAAAGAGAAAAAGCAATTAGCAGAGCACAACTTAATCCTAAATATACCTTTGATAATTTTGTAGTTGGTTCACATAATAGATTAGCTGAAGCAGTAGCAAGTGCTGTTGTTGAAGAGCTTGGCGTACTTTACAATCCTGTATTCTTTTACGGCAATACTGGAGTAGGTAAGACCCACCTTATGCAAGCTATTGGTAATGAAGTAATTAAGAATGATTCTCAAAAACAGGTAGTGTATGTATCTATTGAGCAGTTTCTTAATGAAATGATTACAAGTATTAGATCTAAAAAGGAACAAAATTTTAGAGAGAAGTATAGGAAGGTTGATTTACTAATAATTGATGATATCCAATTTGTAGAATCATATCCTAAAACACAAGAAGCACTTTTTCATACCTTTAATACTTTGTATCAGTCTAATAAGCAGATTGTATTAGCTGCAGATAGACCACCTAGAGAAATAAAGAATCTTACCGATAGATTAAGGTCTAGGTTTGAGGGTGGTATGGTTGCTGATATAGGGGTGCCTGACTACGAAACTCGTATGGCAATACTGCAACAGATAGTAGAAGAGACTAAGATAGAAGTCCCTAATGAGTACTTGAAATTAATTGCTGAAAATATACAGAGTAATGTAAGAGAGTTAGAGGGAGCATTAAACAAGATTCTTTCATTAGCTAGATTAGGAGAATTACCAACATATGATGAGGCAGCTAAGATTTTACAGGTTGATATCGAGAGTAAGAGAAAGAAAATTACACCTAAGAAGGTAATTGATACTGTATCAGAGGTATTTGATGTAAAGATTACAGAGATTAAAGGTAAAAGAAGAACTGCATATATAGCTCTATCTAGGCAGGTAGTTATGTATATCCTTAGAACTGAACTAGAGATGCCTCTTGAGAAGGTAGCTAGAGAGGTTAATAGAAAAGACCATACAACTGTGCTTCATGCTTGTGAGAAGATAGAGGGCATGATTAATGATGATAGTAGGTTTGCTGAGAAGGTTCAGACTTGTAAAAATTACCTTAGTCAGTAGAGTGGATAAGTATGTGAATATCTTACTGATAATTTCTGATAACTTCTAGGTTAGCCACATTGATTTAACAGTTAATTATCTATTTATGCTTTTAATAAGGGATTTTTAATTAAACCAC
>WOZL01000045.1 GCA_011620305.1 Candidatus Dojkabacteria bacterium
ATAAAAAAGTTTTATATTTCTTTTTGCTTTGCATAAATCTTTTCCCTGCTTTTCTCAATATTTAAATTATGTTTTATCTCGAAATCTAGGATGGAAAATCCAAAGTAAAGGTAATAAAGTCCTATCAATCTCTCTTCCTCTTTTGACAGAGAGAGAATATCTTTAGTTAGGATTTTATACCTATTGGGGTGGTACCATTTTAATGCTGCATACTCATATAATGGGTCTCCTGAAGCCGGATGATCAATATCTAAAAGTGCTATTATTTTGTTATTCTTATCAAATATAAAATTGTTAGCATTCGTATCTAGCATTAAGAACTTCCCTTCTGACAATATTGGAATCATATCAATACTTTTAAGAGATTTAAGATATATCTCCTCAAGTGTTTTGTCACTTAATTGATTAACACTTCCTCTGGCCTCAATTAGATTGTCGTATAAATAATCCCTCCAACTCGAGTATGAACTAACTCCTGAGGCTCCGATATTACCAAAACCATCTACTCTTACCTTATTTACCTCCATCATTAATCCTAGAAGGATATGTATGTCAGAGATTGAGAGTTCACAATTATCTTTGATCTCTCCCTTAATATATTCCTCTTCCAGAACAAGCTTGTCAGGCAAGATCTCTCCTTTTTCATATATTCTTAGTACCGGAACAGCAGGAATATTATTTTGTATTAATATCTCGTGCGAAATCCTTTCGATTGTAAAATGATCATAGGTGTTAAAATCCTCAAAGGAATCCTTTGGGACTTTATAAATCCTGTCCGATATCCGATAAATTTTATGAGCAAGTCCTTCCGCTAGATATTTACTACTATCAATCATTATTTACGATTATTTTCTTTTCAACTATTGGAGTTAAAATCTTAACTAAAGGTAAAGCAATAACTACGTGCACAATAATTCCAGCAATAATCCAACTAGTAATAGCAGCGTTTAAAGCACTATCTGGGATAAGCCCAAAAAGATTTAAACCTCTTAAAGTATAATTAGAAGAAACTATTTGGCTAATTAAACCAAGGATAATAAATGCTAAATAATCCTGGAATTTAGTAAGCTTATAATCAAGAGATTTAACATTGTGGAAGACAAGAGAAATAACAGCCACACCGAAGACATTTCCCCATGCTAGTAAAAAGGCATATGGTGTGAAAGTTCCGCTTATTATAGCTCCAAGCAAAAGACCTAAATACATACCAATATAGGCATCTTTTTTGAACCATAAGGCAAATAAAGTATAAAATGCTCCACCAATATAGAATGTTGAAACACTGAAAACACCTGCAGGCAATCCAACAACACCAATATAATCTAATACGGCTGTCAAACCAGCTATTATACCAATTAAAACAAAATCACGTTTTTTCATTGAGAAGATAAAATAATTTATATAAAAGTTAACTATTCTATCTTAAAATAAAAAAGTTTGAAAGTGTAATCAATTTTTAGCTGTTTTAGACATCCTAGAAATCATTAACGATCCTATATACGTTGATATCGGTACTACCAAAAGCAAAGACATACTAATAGCCAATGTCCTAACAATCTCCTCTGATATCATATCAATACTAACTAAAGTCCCAATATTTCTGTTACTGAGGTACATTAGTACAACCAAAGGTAAACTAGAACCAGCATAAACTATAAATAAGGTATTAATCATTGAAGCTACATGCTCCTTACCAACATTCATTGTTCTTTTGTACAACTCATTAACAGACAAATCCCTATTAACCTCATATATCTCATTCATACTAGTAACCTGACCAATAACCACATCATCTAATACTCCAGATGCACCCAATATTATAGATACAAAAAACAACACCCTAATATCTAAATTCCCCTCCATTTGACTAGATAATAAGAAGGCTGTCTCCTCTCCCATTCCGTTAATATTTAAGGTGTTCATAAGTAGTAAAGAGAATATTGAAGTAATCAATATCCCAATTAAGGTAGAGAGTAATGCAATTGTAGTCAACCTTCTAAAACCATGAGCTAGATACATACCTAAAGATAGGATAATGAAGACGGATATAACTCCGTACAGTAAAATATTGCCTGTTGATACAACCTGAGGTATTAAAAATAGATATATTACTAAAAAACTTAGTATTAAACTTAGTACAGAACCTATACTCTTCTTACCACCTACAACCAATATTAATACCAGAAATAGTCCAGTCCAAATAAAAATCGAGCTACTTCTAGAGTAACCAGTAATACTCCATGTAGACTCTCCCTCCAATCCTTCCATATTAGTTAAATATACAGAATCTCCAACCTTAAAAGCCTCAGATGATTGTTCTAAAGTAGAGACCATTGTCTCTACACTATCATCTAGCTCTTTTATATATACATCATACGTAAAGCATACATACTCCTCCCCTAACCCAGCCTGACAATCAACTTCGTTTACAAACTCAACACTACCCTTATATGTCTCTACCTGATGTGACTGAGCACCTACGTAATTTAAGCTCGTAAGCAATATTCCTAATGCTATTAATAATTTCTTCATAGTAAATATATTACCTGCTATACTAACCTATGACAAATATACTTAGACCAACCCATGTAGAGGTTAATTTAAAGAATCTTTCACATAATCTAAGTGTGATAAGAGAAAGAGTAGGTAAAAGAAAAGTAATGGGTATTGTTAAAGCTAATGCATATGGACATGGATTAGTAGAAATTTCTAAACATCTCGAAAAAGAAAATATCGATTACTTAGGGGTAGCTTTCATTGAAGAAGCTATAGCCCTAAGAAAATCAGATATTAAAACCCCAATACTTGTTTTAGGTGGTTTGGATAACAATCAAATTGAGATGTTTTTAGAAAACGATATTACTATCACTGGTTCTTCAATAGAGAAACTAGAAGCAATATCAACAAAAGCTCACGAGCTTAATAAAATAGCTAAAGTACATCTAAAAATAGATACAGGGATGGGAAGAATCGGTGTCCAATGGAACAGAGCTGAGCCCTTTATCAAAAAAGCTTTCGACTTACCCAATATTGAAATAGAGGGTATATTCTCCCACTTTATTAGCTCCTCTCTAGACTTAGATTTAACTAAAAAACAGCTAGAGAGATTTAACTCTGTATTAACGATAGTAGATAAATATACTGATAGAGAGAAACTAATTGTTCACCTTTCAAACTCTGGAGCAATAGCAAATAACTTAGAAGATGCCTTCTTTGATATGGTTAGGTCTGGTCTATCTCTTTACGGCTACTCCCCTATAGAAGACTTTCAAAAGAAACTTAAACCTATTAACACATTTAAAACAAAAGTCTCTTACTTTAAGGTTTTAGAGAAAGGTAGTACAGTTGGATATGATGCTACCTACAAAACAAAAGAAAGAACCAGAATTGTTACACTACCTCTAGGATATGCAGATGGATATGCAAGGTCACTTTCTAATAAAGGGAAGGTAATAATTAGAGATAGAGAGTATCCAATTGTTGGCAGAGTTTGTATGGACCAATGTATGGTTGATATTGGACCAGATGGTGAAGCTTACAATGGAGACGATGTATTACTTTGGGGTAATGATGATAAAAACAATATAGACCTATGGGAAGTTAATAAAACTGCTAATAGGTCGATATACGATATGCTTTGTGGTATATCCCAAAGAGTTCCTAGAGTATATATAGGTTAATCCCAAAGTTTTTCAGGATACTCACCTTTTTCTACTAACTCTTTTAATTTCTCCCTTACAATATCTGCATCCTCTTTGTAGGTAACACCAAACCACTGTGCAGGAGTTTCTAATACTTTCATCTTAATCTCACCCCTAGATATTAACTCACTTAACTCAACGGGGAGAAGATATTCGCCCTTAAGCTCATCTTTGTTCTCCTTTAGAAATTTCTCAAAATCTCTATCAAATTTTTTAAAAGCAGAAGGATGTAAACAGAACATATTCATAGATATCGGAGTATCATCAGAGAGATTTTCCATAGGCTTACCATCCCAAGTTACTCCACTAATATTTCCCTCTTCATCTCTTTCTACTTCAAAAGTTTCATCTATTCTAACTAAATACCCATCTTTAGTTGTACATACTCCTCTCTTAACAGTTCCTGCATCACTTAGCACATTTTCTAATCTGTATGCTGGTATAGCATATGTATCTTCAGTACACTCTTTTCTTAAAAAATCAGCGGCTATCTTAAACGATTCTCTACCATAGAAGTCATCACCATTTATAACTAAAAAAGGTTCATTTATTTTATCCTTAGCCACTAGAAGAGCATGTCCTGTACCCCAAGGCTTTGTTCTCTCCGGGTTAAGTTCATACCAATTAGGCAACATATCTACAGATTGAAAGCAGTACTCAACCTCAATATCCTCATATTTACCCAAAAAGATCTCCCTAAAAGCTTCTTCCATGTCTGGCCGAATTACAAAAACGACATTATCAAATCCAGCCTTAATTGCATCATATATTGAGTAATCTATAATGGTCTCACCGTTAGGACCAAAGCCTTCCATCTGTTTAAATCCACCATATCTACTAACC
>WOZL01000010.1 GCA_011620305.1 Candidatus Dojkabacteria bacterium
TCTAATATTCATAACTATTGCTACTAGAGGTGATATTAAACCTATCAGAATATTGGGAATAAACGGCTTTTCACAAAAGAATTTCTGAATGATAATCTCTGAATATGTGGGTAGTGGACACGTAAGTCCACCACCATGCAAAATAGGTGATACAAAATATGTTAAAGTAGCAATTATTGATGAATAGAGAATAGCGAGTAATATCTTTTTATAACGAAACTGAAAGATATATATAGAGATAATCGTTAATATAAGCTGTAATATGGCTAGATAAAAATATGATGACTGAAAATAGTAATCTACTATGTGGGGATATACCCCCGTGTTCTCTGGCAAAGGTGTTTGAGCTAATAGTTTATCTGTGAACAATATATCCATTATTTTTATTATAATAAGTTAATTTTTGTTAATTATTAGCAAAGCCAACCCACCACCAATAAGGGCAGTATAAAACTGCATAACCCCCATACTAGTTAAAAAGATCTTAGGTAAACCTAACTCATTAACAAAAATAACAGCAAACATATATAACAGTAAAGACTTACAAACAGAACCAACTACTACAGAAGTAATACCACCCTTAATATACTTACCAAGAAGTACATATATACTATTACCTAATGCAATAACGGGTAAGAAATAAAGTAAGAAAGGAGTAGCACCCTTAAAAAGGATATTAGAGCTATATGCAACTAACGAAGGAAGAAGTATAGAAGGTAATGTTTTCTTAAAACCAAACCTCTTAGCAGAAAAGAAAAGAACAAAGTTAACAATACTACCTACTAATATCTGAGGAGATTTAATAAATAGAGGGGCTGAGATTGATAGTAAGGATAGTAAAGTAATTTGTACCCACTCTTGTTTAAGTATTGATGTAAGAGTATTTTCTGATGTAGTAATTCCTTTAAGTTCCATAGTCTTCTATAGTGTAGCATATAACTAATTTCTTTTTAATTACTTAAAGGTTACAAGTTATTTCGTTATATTTCCCCCTACTGTAAAATGAGATATGACTAAAGAAGATAGAAAATATTTTGAATCAAAATTTAAGGAAGATAGAGAATACTACGATAAGAAATTCTCAGATATTGATAAAAGATTCGATAAGGTTGATTCTAGATTAGATAGCATAGAAGAGAGATTAGACAACATAGAAATAAGATTAGACAAATTAGAAGATTGGACTGTAATAGCTGACAAGAAGTTTGATCTAATAGAGAAGAAATTTGTAGAAGTAGATGAACACCTTAACAGGATTGATTCATATATAACCACTCGGTTTAAAGAGATAGAATCTAAGGTAGATGAATTTATAGAAGACTCATTATTACATGAGAAAAGTAATAGAACTACACACAGTAAAGATAGGAAGACTAGAGGTACGTTACAAGAATAATGATAGATGATATATTAATATATGGACCATGTAACTGAACTAAAAAAACTCCTAAACTCTAACCAGAAAACTGTATGTATGTTAGCCCCATCCTTTGTAGCTGAGTATGAATACCCTCAGATTATATATAGACTAAGAGCACTAGGCTTTACAGATGTTGTAGAACTAACCTTTGGAGCTAAGATGACTAACCTAACCTACTACTCTATCCTTAAAGAAAAAATAGATAGGACATGGATATCATCACCATGCCCTACCATTGTAAACCTAGTACGTAATAAATACCCCCATTTACTTAGAAACTTAGTCCCAGTACACTCACCAATGGGATGTATGTCTCTAATATGTGAGAAATTTTACCCAGACTCTAAACAGGTATTTGTAGGACCATGCTTAACTAAAAAAATGGAGACAGAAGAGATAGGGGGTATAGCTAGTGCAATTACCTTTAAAGAATTAGACCAGCTATTTGAAGAATACAAAATACCAGAGGAAATAACAAACCCAGAACATATGCAAACCTTTGATAAATTCTACAACGATTACACAAAGATATATCCAATATCAGGAGGACTATCAGACACACTACACCACAAACACATACTTAAAAAGAAAGACATACTTGTTACAGAAAACCTAGAGCAAGTTATGAAAATATTTGATAACTTTAAAGATGGTTGGTACAAAAAATACAAATTCTTGGATGTATTAACATGTAATGGAGGATGTATAAATGGACCAGGTATGGCAGGACACTACCCTTTAAAGAAAAGAAGAAAGAGAGTTCTTAATTACCGTGACTATGCTCAAAGATATGAAAAAGACTTAGGTAGAAGAGGTACTAAGATCAAAGTTAAAGATATTAATTTTGAAAGGAAGTTTGAGAATGAATAAGTATATGAGATTAGCTATTAAAGAAGCTAAAGAGGGACTTAAGAAAGGTCATGGAGGTCCATTTGGTTGTGTAATAGTAAAAGATGGTAAGGTGGTTGCAAAAAGACACAATACAGTTTTAATTGAAAGAGATGCAACTAAACACGCTGAGATAAATGCTATACAAGAGGCTAGCAAGAAGCTCAAAAACTTTAATCTGGATGGATGTGAGGTATATGTAACTGGAAGACCATGCCCTATGTGTAGAGCGGCTATTAACTGGGCTAAGATTAATACAGTGTATTATGGATGCTCATATGATGATGCTAAAGCAATTGGTTTTGATGAAAAGGGGGGAAACAATGATAAGTACAACGAGGTACAACTAGATAGAGATGAGTGTTTGAAGCTATTTAAACACTCAAACTTTGATCCATATTAACCACCTTTTAACGGTATAAATATTTTCTGCTTGACTAAAGTATGTTTAAGGTTGTAAGGTATTCAATAACCTCAAACCAATACTAGATATGTCTAAATATATATTCGTCTCAGGGGGCGTAATTTCAGGAATAGGTAAAGGTATAACATCAGCCTCCGTAGCTTTTCTACTCAAATCTCAAGGCCTTAAAATAACCATGATTAAGGCAGACCCATATCTTAATGTAGATGCAGGAACCATGAATCCATTAGAACATGGCGAAACATTTGTATTAGAAGATGGATTTGAAACAGATATGGATATAGGGACATATGAAAGATTCGTTAATGAATCATTCTCTAGACGCAACTCTATGACCTGTGGTGCTGTACTTAATAAGGTAATCAAAGATGAAAGGTCATTATCATACGATGGAAAATGGGTAAGCCTAGACTTCCATGTACCTGATGAAATAATACATTGGATAGAGGATGTAGCTAAAGAATCTAAAGCAGATGTTACCATAATTGAAATTGGAGGTACTGTAGGAGAGATAGGCAACGGAATATTCTTAGAAGCAAACAAAATCATGAAGAGTAGATACGGTAATGATGTGTTACACATACACCTCTCATATTTACCACTGCCCCCTACTCTTGGTGAGATGAAAAGTAAACCTGTACAGATATCTACTCAGATACTTAATAGTCATGGAATACTACCAGACTTTCTCATAGCTAGATCTGAGCAAGGAATAGATGATGTAAGAGCAGAGAAGCTTAGTACATATTGTCTAGTACCAAAAGAGAATATAGTATCCGCTCCTGATGTTGATTACATATATGAGGTACCTGTTAATTACAGTCATTTTGATTTAGGAAAAAAGATTGTAAAGAAACTCAATCTTAAAACAAAGAAAACAGATATGTTAGAGAAATGGTCTAAGAAGATGGATAAGGTGAAGAGTATAGATAAGGAATTAAATATAGGTATTGTTGGAAAATATTTTAAGAGTGGTAAATTTGATCTAAAGGATTCATATGTATCAGTATTAGAAGCACTAGACCATGCATGTTGGGAGCAGGGCTACAAGGCCAATATAAATTGGTTTGTTGCAGATAAGCTAGACAATGATAAGTTAAAAGAACAATTACTTGAATTAGATGGAGTAATAGTACCACAAGGTTGGGGCTCTAGAGGAGCAGAGGGAAAGATTAGGTCTATACAAGTAATTCGAGAGGAGAAGATTCCTTATCTAGGCTTATGTTACGGTATGCAGATGGCTGTAATAGAGTATGCTAGAAATGTACTAGGTCTTGAAGATGCCAATTCAGAAGAAATTAACAAGAAATCTAAACATCAAGTTATACATTTAATGGAAGAACAGAAGAAGAATATACTCAATGGAAACTATGGAGGAACTATACGACTTGGTGCATGGCCATGTAAAGTTGAGAAAGGTTCAGTACTTGAAGAGATGTACAGTAAATACAGTAATGAACTATATGATGACTTACCAATTGTGCAGGAGAGGCATAGGCATAGGTATGAATTTAACAATGAGTATAGAGAACAGTTTGAGAAAGCCGGTTTAGTTTTAAGTGGTAAAAGTCCTGATGGTAATCTAATTGAAGCTATAGAGCTTCCTAAGGATGTACATCCATTCTTTGTAGGTACTCAGTATCATCCAGAGCTTAAAACTAAGTTCTTAGCACCTCACCCACTCTTTATGGGTTTTGTACAAGCTGCTATTAATCAAAGTAAAAAGAATAAGTAAACTACTTCATCTGTACTACAGTGATATGCCTACTATCAGGTTCATTGCTGTATACCGATCTAACATGAGAGT
>WOZL01000041.1 GCA_011620305.1 Candidatus Dojkabacteria bacterium
TTAAAGACCTTGAGGACAAAATAGGATATTAACACTATGATAAAAGTATATATGTAATATGTCTTTTTATCCTTTCTTCCCAAATAAATTCCCATAAGATATATAGGTAGATACTGAAATAGTGGGAAATAGTGATAATCTCCAATACCTACAAAAAGGCCCTTAAACCATACATTATTAAACAACTCAATACTGTATAAATACTGACCTAAGATGTAAACAGCTACAGAGATTAAAATTGTTAATATGAAAGATTTTGAAATCTTTTTTATAGATCCGTAACAAAGTTTCAACAGTACATTTAGCAAAAGAAAGTTGATTAAATACTCAGAGAGTAGGGGAAGCTCTTTAAGGATGATTATGCTATCTATTTCAGGAACACTTAAACGTCCCTTAGTTACATACCAACTTAACAGACCGATAATTAAGTAAACAAGGTATATATAAAAGATCTCTTTAACAGTCTTAAACCAGCTAGGTTTTTTCCCCTTAGAGATTGATTTCCCTACAAGAATTCCAGAGATTAAGAGGAAAGCCGAGAAACATGATATAGCACCCCACTTGGAAATACTTTCTAACATTGAATTGGAGTCATTAAGAAAAAAGATATTAACATGTACAAAACTCATAGCAATAACAGCTAGTCCTTTTACAGTATCTAGATGGTAATCTCTTTTCATAACTCATTATACTGTATATAGACAAAAAGTCACGAAATTGTTACTATATAAAGTAACAATACATTACTTTAAATACTGCCCAAATGAAAGATAAGAAACTCATAATAGCTCTACTTACTGTAATAGCTTTTGCTGTTACTTTTTTTACTGCATTTGCTGTATTAAAATACAATGAATCAATAGAGGAAGAAACAGAAATAGCAGAATTGGATTCGGTATATATTTCACAAGATAGTACAGTTGCTCAGTTAGAGATACCATTAGAGGAAGAAATTAAAATTGAAGAGAAAACTAACCCCTCAAAAACTGGTGAGCTTGCTGTTAATGAGAGTAGAAAAATCATAAATTTTGAAGACGAGCTTTCAGAAGATGAAATCTCACAGTTTGAAGAGCAATATGATGTTGAATTTACTGATGATACTTCAGTAAAAGGTACTTACTCTGTAGTTGTAAAAGAGGATTCAGATTTAGATGCACTTTCTAAGAACGAAAAGGTGGCTGGAGTAGAAACTGATGTTCCTGTAAAAATGTTTGCTGATACAGTTGACTGGGGTGTAGTTAGAATTGGTGCTGACAAGGTATGGGAGAGTGGAAGTGGTACTGGGTTTAAGGTTGCAATAATTGATACTGGTGTACAGACCAATCATCCTGATCTAAGTGCTAACATTACTTCTGGGTATGACTTTGTAAACAATGATACAAGTGCTATGGATGACAATGGTCATGGTACACATGTAGCTGGTATAGTTGCTTCAACTATGAATGGTACAGGTAATGTAGGTACAAGTTATACAGCACAATTAATGCCAATTAAAGTCTTAAACGAATCAGGATATGGATACCTCTCTGATGTTGCTAAGGGTGTATATTATGCTGCTGATAATGGGGCAAGAGTAATCAACCTAAGTTTAGGTACAGAGTATGATTCTGATACATTAAGAAATGCTATACAGTATGCTGCTAATAGGGGCGTAATGATTACAGCGGCTGCTGGTAATAACTACGGCGCACCGTGTGCATATCCTGCAGCTTACAGCTCAGTAATATGTGTAGTTGCAACAGATCAATACAATAAATTAGCGAGTTTCAGTAATGTTGGAGGTGAATTGGCAGCTCCAGGTGTTTCAAACTACTCAACATATATTAATAGCGGATATGCCAAATTGAGTGGAACAAGTATGGCTTCTCCTCATATTGCGGGTAGTGCAGCATTAATTATGTCAGCATGTACAGATTGTTCAACTTCAGAAATTAGAAATCTCCTTAGAACTACTGCTACCGATTTGGGTACCACAGACTACGACATTATATTCGGATACGGTTTAGTAAATCTTGTTGAAGCTATTGACCGAATTATTCCAGTAGAAGAACCTGTAGAAAATATAGATGAAGAGCAACCAGCAGAAGATGGAGAAGAGGAAGAACAAATTCAGGAGGAAAACAACGTTAACAAACCTGACGTAGAAGAAAAGAAAGAACCTGGTAAACCAATACGGGAAGAAGTGTATTTAGATATTACATTACCTGTAACAAATGCAAGTAAAAGATACTTCGTTAAAACTAGAGAAGACATATTACTACAATTCTCTGTTACACCATCTACTACAGTAGTCTCTGCTTACAAAATATTTCTTAATAATGAGGAGGTAGAAGACTTTGATGGAAACAGTACTTCGTATACATTTGATATAGATGAAATGGATAGTATCCAGTACTCACTCAGAGTAGAAGCTCACTTAGATGATGGAACAAAGCTTACTGATAGTATACTAATGGACCTTACCAAACTAAGTAAAGGTAGATCTGTTAGAGGTATATCAGACTTCAGGAATTGGTTTGTTAGACTTTTCTTTAATTAAATTATTAATATTTTAAATATATGAAGAAAGTAATACTAGTAATCCTAGTCTTAGTGATGATTGGGAGTGGTGCTGTACTTTTAGCACAGCAAGCAGATGCAGCTGAGCCTGGTGACCCACTATACTCAGTTGATGTCTTAGCTGAGAAGGTACAGAGAGTTATAATATTTGATGAAGTAAAATTAGCTGAATTTGAAGGAGAAGTTCTAGGAGAGAGAATCAATGAGTATCAAAGCTTAGCCCTTAAATCAGCAGATGTTGAAGAGATACTAGCTGAAATTGATGAGCAACAAGCAAGAGTACGTGAACATATAGGTACTATGGAGAACAACCCTGGGAATTACTCTGAGGAAGCTCTAAAACAGGTACAAAACAGATACGAAGAACAACTTGAACAACAAATTAAAGTTATGGAAAAAGTTGAGAACCAAGGTGAAGATACTGCTATACAAATTAAACAGGAGCTTCAAGAGAATTTAGACTCTTGTAGATCTGGATCATGTGGAGATACTGAAGCAACAGGTCAACAAGATGAAAGTAGTAATAGCGGAGATTCTGGTCAACCAGAAGATGCTGGCAATGATGGGACTCAAGGTAATCCAAATAACTAGGACATTATATCTTGAATATAGAAAGGGGGGTTTATCCTCCCTTTCTATTTATCTATATCCCCCCATATATGTTACAATCGCTCTATGATCGAAACTTTTTACATAAAAACATATGGCTGTGCAATGAACTATGCAGATGCTAATTCTGTTAGAAATCTGCTTAAAAAATACAACTTAAAAGAACTTAAAAATTGGCAAAAAGCAGATATAGTTATCTTAGTTACATGCAGTATTAGACAACAAGCCGAAGACAAAGTATCTGGATGGGGAATAAAAGCTCAAAAGAGTCAGTTTGAGGATAAAACAGTTGTAGTAACAGGCTGTATGGCACAAAGATATGATAGAAAAACAGATCTAACCTCCAAGAAATACCAAAATCAACTTCTTGATAGATTCCCATGGATTGATTATATAATCAATATTAAAGATATTAAACAACTACCTAAAATATTAAATTTAGGTAATAAGGAGCTAGTAGAAAATAGTAATATATTCTACGATGAGAGTAATATATATCAAGGTCTTTTCTCCACCTCTTATGGGTGCAACAACTTTTGCTCTTACTGCATAGTACCTTACGCTAGGGGAAAACTAGTTAACTATCCTAAAGAAGAAATACTTAACGATATAAAAGAATTTGTAAAAAATGGTGGTAAACTAATTACTCTTTTAGGTCAGAATGTAAACAGCTGGAAACAAGAAGATGAAACTTTTACTGATTTACTTAAGGAGGTAGAAAGCATAGAAGGGGAATTCTGGATAAACTTCCTATCATCTCATCCAAGAGATTTCTCAGACGAATTAATTGAGCTAATTACTACACATGATAAATTTCTTAAACACTGTAATATAGCAGTTCAATCAGGTTCAGATAGAATTTTAGAAATGATGAACAGACAGTATAAGGCACAAAGGTTTATAGAGATATGTAAAAAGATTAAAGAGAAAAGCCCTCAATTTAGAATTACCACAGACGCTATTGTAGGCTTCCCCACTGAGAGTGAAGAAGATTTCAATAAGACGCTAGCTCTTCTAAAGGAGTGTGATATTGAGATGGTATATATTGGTAAATACTCACCTAGAGAGGGTACAACAGCAAGTAAACTAGAAGATAATGTACCTCTCAAGATTAAAAAACAAAGAGAAAAGAAATTAAGAGATGCTGTAAATGAAATTAGAAGTAAAAAGCATAGTAATTTAGTTGGTAAAGAAATTCCAATTCTCATGATTAGTCCTAGCAGAGGGATATCATACTACAGCCATGAAGTGATAACTGAAAAAAAGTATGAACCTGGACACATTTATAACCTAGAAGTTAAAGATTACTCTAGAAGCGGTCTTAAGTGTTAATATTTGATATAATTAGTTATG
>WOZL01000089.1 GCA_011620305.1 Candidatus Dojkabacteria bacterium
AATGGGGGTCAACAGTAGAAGTTTCCGGAATGCTCCATATATTGTCTCTGTAGCACCAGCATCTGTTAAAGTAGGGGAATTCTTACAATACAAAGTAAGGGTTAGTGACCTTGATAGTAATGATGAGGAGATAAGTATTGTGTTAGAAGAAAGTCCTGATTGGATGTATATACAGGATGATATAGTGCAAGGGAGTCCTGCAGAGTTAGGGACATATAAATATGTAGTAACAGTATCAGACGGTGTAAATTCTACATCTCAGATTAATTATATTTTGGTTGAAGCGAATGAATAGGAATAATTTGGTTATAATTCTCTCTGTCGTGTTGCTCATGCTTGGAGTATCAACAGTTTTTGTTTTTAAGGCACGAGGTTCTAGTGAAAGAGAATTGGTATCAGGTTGTGTACCGTATAATGTTTCAATTAGTAGAGGGGGTGAGTATCAAGCTGTAATTGAGTGGTCTACAGAAGAGGATTGTTTAAGCTATGTTATGTATGGTGATGATAGGAATAATCTAGAGTATATTGCTATCGATCATCAAAAGATATCTGCAAAGAAACACAGGGTCGTTATAGATAAACTTCTACCTAGTCAGATATACTACCTTTTGATTTACTCTGGTAAGAATAGTTATGGGAATAATGGGTTACCTTTATCTTTCTCTCTCTCTTCTCTCTAATATCTTTTCCTCAAAATATTTCTTAGGTTTAAAGACTTTGTAAGATGCCATTTCTGCATCTCTATATGGTCCTGAGTGTATTATCATATTTGCTAATTGTGTTCCTTGGTTGCTCTTGTAAATTATTACTCCAATTAAGGTTATGAATAGTCCTGCAACTATTCTTCCTAGGGTTGTATCAAAGATGCCTGTTTGTGGTGTATTATCTACATCGATATTATCACAGTCTTGAGCAACTACTATTGTACTAGAAGCTCTTAAAGTTGATGGGTCTGCTGGTAGTTCAGTCGGTGTTACGATTACTTCGTTTAGGTTCTCTCCACTTAAAGCGTTTTCACCAATACTAGCTTCAAATGCAATTGTTATACTTCCTGAAGCTGGTATTGACCATGAGTTCTCTGGTTCCCATACAACTTCTTGTGAATCTCCTACTTGAGTTGTAGTAACAAATATTGAATCAGCTATAGCATTACCATCCAATGTAGAAGATTCAGCTATATAGCTAAAGCCAAGTGGTAATTTGTCTTTAACTGACTCAATGGTGTTCGTATTTTCTCCACCATTTGTTATTGTTAATGTAAACTCCGTTCTATTATCCGGAGATACCCTCTCAACACAACTCATGGATGATGTTTTGGTAACGGAAAACGCCGACTCTGTTGCTGGTTCTTCAACTATAGGTTCGTCATCTGCGTCAGGGTCTTTGCCTGTATCTACTGGCTCCTCTATGGTAATAGTTGTAGTAGCGGTGCCTAGACTTGTGTCATTTTGAAATACTTCAACTGTAACTTCAATCTCTCCTGTATAATTGTTCAATACATCAAAAGACGAGCCTGAAAAGTTATTACTGTCATATAAATCTAGTTCGTCTATATTTATCTCACCACTTGTACTATTAACTTCAAATCCGTTGTTCATAGTAAGTGTTTGTCCTTCGAATGAAAATTCTAATCTACTTTCAGCTTCTTGATCTAGACCTCCTGCTTTAATAACGGTGGATTTGATTTTAGTAAGTCCATCAGAAGCTGTATAAGTGTCCATAGCTAAATTGCTTACACCTGCCTCAGCTGTTGTTGTAATCTCTATGAGTCTCTTACATAGTATTTCTGAACCTACAGTATCTCCTGTATTATTCTCTGCTTGAGCTACTATGAGAAGAGTACTAGCATCTTCGTAATCTGATATTGAAATTGATGCAGTAGTTTCGTTTACACTGTCTGGTTCTGTAGGCACATTATTTATCAAAAACTTATGATTACTGTAATCTGCAGAATCAAAGGTTGCTGTTATTACTATCGGAACGTCTGGTGATATCTTACCTGTAACTATTAATCCATCCTCTGTTTTAACTTCCATGTTTGAACATTGTGTATTTTCAACAAAAGTTAGGGAGCATGTAAGGTAATCGTCTTGGTCACTATTACTGTAAAGCATGTCTGTAGATAGCTCTGTAGTAGGGCATGAGGCGGAACACTCTCCTAGAAGTCCCTCTGAAGTGTTAAATTTGAATCCTCGTTTAGTATCTCCACAAGTCGTTGTGACTTCTGGGTCAATGTAGTAGCAGGCACAGGTTACAGTTTCTTCTTCTGTATTAAAGAAATCTCCCTCTCCTGTTAAGTAGAAGTAAACTGTAGCTCCTACTAAAACTAAGATTAATATCGCTAAGAAAGCAAAAAGGGCCTTGATTATATTTTTTGATTTTTTCTTCTGTTTATCCATTAGGAGGCAGTTATATTACTCTACATGATACAGTTTAAGTTAATATCGCGTATAATGTCAACTAAAGGATTAAGGTAAATAGTGATAGTCCAAGAATGGGGTCTATTCTTCCAGTTTTTATTTCATAATCTAAGTTTGCGAGTTTTTTGTATTGAGTTAAAATTCTTTTTCTATCTATATTTCTAACTGTTTTTGCTACTGGGTATATTGCAAATGGAGGGAGCTTAAGTATAGAGGCCATTTTTCTTTCATTTACTCCCTGATCAAGTAGATATTTTATCTGAATAGATATCCTTAAATTTCTAGCTATCATGGCTAATATATAGTGAGGGTCAACTTTGTATTCTAATAGTTTTTCTAATATCCTATTTATCTCTTTTTGGTCAGAGTTAGTTATACTATCCATTAAAGCCCATATGTCTGTCTCAAGGGTATCTGCTACTACAGAATCAAGTATCTCTTTTTCAATCTTGCGTTCGTCTAGAAGCTGTAGTTTTGCTAGATTGTTTACAAATCTCTCTGGTTCATAGTTAGATCTTTGGGCTAGTAGCTGGAGAGTATCTCTTTCTAGGGAAAATGTGTAATTGGATATTTCATCTCTAGCCCATGTAATAAAGGTTCTTTTGTTGAGTTCTTTATACTCTTCTACAGCATTACTTTCTTTAAAGAATTTGTAATACTTTGTGTTACTTCTAATCTTTTGATCTTCCCAGATAAGGATAGATACTCTGTTTTGAGGTAGTATCTCAAGAAGATTGTTTAGTAGAGTTTCTTTATCTTTATTTCTGTATACTCTTTTTAAGAAATATACTCTTTGAGTAGAGAAAAGAGAGGGGGAATAGAGTTGGTCAATTATAGCTTCAGGTTTCTTACTTTCCGCATCTATGGATATGATTTCTGTATCTTCAAAATCTTCGAGAGTGTTGTGTACTGCTCTTAAAGATAGATATTGGTTTTTTCCATGGTATAGTTTTTGAATCATTCTGTAACTGTGGAATCGCCATTTGAAACAATTTCCTTACCAAAAAGAATAGTAATATCTTCACCGTTTAATCGTGTTGTAATATATTCTGGTTGTTCTGTGGAGGTTGGATTGATATATCGATTTATAGACTTAAGAGAGTGAGTAAATCCTTTGGTTGCATTTATGTAAGATATTGTTCCTTCTTTGTCACTGTAAAGGGTCCCTGTATAATATATTTTGAGATATGGGAGCTTTTTTGTAAGTTCTAGATACTTTTCTCTAGTCTCGTTGTATCCTAATCCTGTATTGTAAATTCTAATAGTAGGGTTTTCTTCATAAAGTTTAGGACCTTGCCATACATGATTAATATATTCGTGAATATTATTGTAATTACCTAGGCCATCTATAGGGCCTATGGCATATGCTCCTGTGTTAACCACATTTTGACTAGTAAGTAATTGTCCAGCTCCTGCACTAGGGTCTAAAACAAATGAATAAGTTTCTCCATTCTCTTGGAATTTCTTTAATTCTGTAATTCCTGCTTCTATATCATTTAATGTAAACTCTGAGATTTTTACATTGTTCTGTACTACATTAAACAGATTCATTAAAGATTGAGGATCTAGTAGAGAACTGGATATTACTTTGTCTGTTACGGCAGTAAGTACGTTCTGTTGTCTTCTTGCTCTTGCAAAGTCTGTTCCTTCGTTGTTTTGCATAGAGTGTCTTGATCGAGAGTACTCTAGTGCAGTTTCTCCATCCATAACTTGTGGACCCTCTTGGAAACTAACGGTCTTGTATCCAATACCGTCTGGATATGCGTAGTCTGTGAATGAGTTCTCAACATTGACTTCAATACCTCCTAGGGTGTCTATTAATTCAACAAAACCTTTGTAACCAATCATTGCGTGATACTGTATTTCTTGACCAGTTACCTCTGTAACAACTTCTCTTAATCTTTCTAATCCTTTTCCTTCTCCCTTCTGCTCATAGGTAGAGTAAACAGAGTTAATTCTCTTATACCATTGACTTCCAAGATCAATTTCTACATGTAAGTCTCTTGGTATAGACATTAGTATAATGTCGTTTGTTTTATGATTGTATGAAGCTAGGATTATTGAATCTGTATTCAGTAAATTTCCTGTTTCTCTTGTATCTATACCTACTATGAGTGCATTGGTATATGTTCCTGTACTATCTGTTTTGAGCTCAGGAATCTCTCTTGATATTACATCAGAGGGCCTTAAATTTAGGCCTATCCGTATTCCTGCTTTATAAGTCTTATATACTAAATATCCTCCATATGAGAGAAATATAGTGAAAAGAACTGCTGCAATTGTAAAGATAATTTTGGTTGCTTTTTTAACTTCATTGGTAGAATTGTCTTTTTTTTCTCTCTTTCTTAGTTCTGAGCTTCTTGTTGGATTTGAGGAAATTGTATGGGTGTTTTTATTTTCGCGATTTGATTTAAGACTTTGAGGTTTGCGAATTGTTGAATTGTTTATCTCAGAGTCATCAAGAGTTATTCTCATGGCAGTTTACCTCTATCTTAAATACTTGTTTACATTCTCATTATGCTCACTGAGAGTTGTAGCATAGTGAGCAGTTCCATCATCCTCATGGATATAGTAGTAGTAGCTATTAGGTTGAGGATTTCTAACAGCATTTATTGATTGTAGACCTGGATTACAAATTGGTGTAGGAGGCAGTCCCGGATACTTATAAGTATTGTATGGGTTATCGTCTTCTTTATCAACATCTGTTATCGTATGTGACCAATCTTTCTTGGGGTAAAGAAGTGTAGCGTCTACTTGAAGTAGCCATCCCTCTTTATATCTTCTTTGGAGGATATCTGCGATTATTGCTCTGTCAGTGCTGTTATATCCCTCTCTTTCTACAATTGATGCTAGTATGATATCTTCATAGCTATCTTCAGTACCGACTTTTGATACAAATGTTTCCAGCATTTTAGTTAAAGCACTCTTAGTATCTGTTTCTATAGAGAATGCGTATTTGTCAGGGAAGATATATCCTTCTAAATCAATGACTTCGGGAGGTAGTCCAAATTGTGCAATATATGTACTATCTTCTGTTAGATTTAAAAATTCAGTTTTTGAGAAATTTATACTTTCATATGGGGAGAACTCCTCTGCTAAAATATCAGCTATTTCATCTTTTCTAAGTCCTTCAGGAATAGTTATCCATACATCTTGGCTATCTGCATGCTGTAGGGTTTCAACTATCTCAGTAATATTCAAGTTCTGTGGGATATTGTATGTACCTGCCTGTAGTTTAGAGCCTAAATCATTTAGTCGTAAATAAGCTTTAAGATATGTTGTCCAGTTCTCTTTAAGAACTCCTTTTTGTACTAATTCGTCGATAATGGTGTCTACTGCCTCTCCTTCATTTATGGTTATTACTACCTTATCAGAAGAGGAGCTATTTGGGGTTTCAATAATTTTATTATATTTCAGTTTAATAAAGACTCCTACAGCTATTACTGTTACCAGAGCAAAGAAAAAAATTCTAATTATTGAACGAATATTTTTAAACATATATTTACGAGTTTGAATTTAAGAATTCCTGCAAAAACACTGCAGCAGCGACACTATCTATCTTATCTTTACTGCTTTTAACAGTTTGCCTTGTGTATAGTAGCATATCTTGGGCAGTAACTGTAGAGTAACTTTCATCGTAATTTATTATAGGGAGATTAACGCCTTTTGTTAACAGTTCTTCGAACTTTTCAATCTTCTTTAAAGTCTTCTTGTGAGACACTTCAAAGATTTGTGGTTTACCTAAGAGGATAGTTTGTACCTTATTTCTTTCACAAATATCAGCAATTTCTTCAATGATCTCTTTGTAACCTTTCTTCTTAGTAACATGAAGAACCTGTAAAGGTGTAGCTATTATACCTTTAAAATCAGATATTGCTAATCCTATGTTTTTAGTTCCAAAATCAATTGCGAGGATAGGATATTGAATCATATTTCTATTCTAATATAGCTTTAATTCTTTTTATACCTGCACCGACATTTTCCTGTTTGATAATTTTGAATTTCCCTAGTTCAGAGGTGTTTTTTACATGTGGACCGTTACAGATTTCAGTTGAGAAAGGTTCATCTTCAGGACCAACATAGTAGACTTTAACAATGTCTCCATATCTTTCAGTAAATGCAGCAAATGGGACAAGTTTAAGTGCATTCTCTTTCTTCATCTCCTTAAAGTTAATATCATATCTTTGTTTTATTGCATTATTTACTATCTTTTCAACTTGAGAAATCTGTTCATCTGTTAATTTCTTATCAGCAGGAAAGTCTAATCTTAGTCTTTCTGGTGTTATATTACTACCTTTCTGATATATATGCTCTCCTAATACTTTTTGTAATGCTGCTAGTAGTAGGTGAGTAGCAGTATGGTATTTAATAGACATTTCAGATGTGTCTGCTAGTCCACCTTTAAACATACCCGTAGAAGCACTTCTAGATTCTTCTCTATGTTCAATTTTAGCTTTCTCAAATCCTTCGGGATTAATTAATTCCATACCTTTCTCTTTTAGTATCTCCTTAGTTATTTCAATAGGAAATCCATATGTTTCGTAGAGTGTAAAAGCATCTTCTCCTGTAAATTGTGATTTCTCTTGGAGGATTTCTTCTAATATTTTCAAACCGTTTTGAATAGTTTGATTAAATTTTTTCTCTTCATCGTCGATAATTTTTAATATATTTTCTTTCTGTTCTTCGAGTTTAGGATATATCTCTTTAAATTGGTTTATAGCAATCTCAGCTACTTCTCTTGTGAATTTTTTCTCAATATTTAATTTCTTACCGTGTCTAATAGCTCTTCTTATTAATCTCCTTAAGACATATCCCTGTTTAGATTTGCCTGGAACTATTCCATCCATTACTATCCACGTAGCAGCTTTTATATGGTCAACTATGATTCTCTCTGATTCTAGAATATGCTCATCATTAAGCTCTTGGACTTTTTCTAGTATTGGTTTATATATATCGGTCTCATAGATGCTATTTACCTCTTGGATTATAGCAACCAATCTGTCTAATCCTCCTCCGAAATCTACATTGTGTCTTCCTAAATCTTTGTATTCTCCATCTTCTAGTAGATATTGCATAAATACATTATTACCAATCTCTACTAATTCCTTATCTGTTTTGTAGAATATTTCACTATCTGGTCCGCATGGTCCTCCAGATTCTAGTCCCCACCAGTTCTCTTCTTTTCCTCTTGGTTCAATTCTTTCTCCTTTACCTACTTTTGCTTCAATACCGTATCTCTCAAATATCTCTTTCCAAACAGATATAGATTCTTCATCTCTTGGGATAGTACTATCTCCTTGATAGACTGTTGCATATATTTTATCTATATCTAGACCTAACTTTTCAACGAAGAATGTAACTGTAAGATTGATAGCCTCTTTCTTAAAGTAATCGTTTAGAGACCAGTTGCCAAGCATCTCAAAAGCAGTGCAGTGGTAACTATCTCCCACAAAATCTATATCTCCAGTTCTTAGACATCTTTGGGAATTTACTAATCTCTTACCTTTTGGATGTTTAGCGCCTTTTAGAAATGGTACTAATGGAAACATACCTGCATTTACAAAAAGTACAGAAGGGTCATCTTCTGGAACTAGTGGTGCACTAGGTATTTCTTCGTGGTTCTCATTTTTAAAAAATTGGATGTATTTCTCTCTTATATCCGTATATTTAAGCTTTGACATATGCGTGATTATACCAGAAATCTACTCTTCTGACTCATCTTGGTTCTCTTCAGCCTTGTTTATTTTCTGATAGAGTAAAAGGAGATCTTCATCTGGTTCAGGTATATCATTTTCTTGAGTAGTAGTGTCGGGGACAGTTTCAACACTACTTTCTTTAGCTTTCTTTTCTTTTGCTTCTATTATTTTCTTTTTAATATCTCCTCCTGCTTTCTCTTTAACAATTAGGTCATCTTTCTGTTCAAAGTAGTAACTTTCTGTTTCTTCATCTCCATCTTCTAATTTAGCAAAAGAAACTCCAGCAGGTTCTTGTTCTTGGTCTATATTAGCAATGTTCTCTGCAGTACCTCTTGGTTCTGGAGGGATGAGTGTATCATCTTCTTCTACAGTTTCTTCATCTTCTTTCCAAACCCTTACTAATATTAGAGGGACTATGAGTGAGAGGATTAAGAGTAGGAGACCTCCTGCAATTACATATACGACTAGCTTACTTATACTGTAACCGAATATGTAGAATTTATCGGGGTCTCTTTGGTCAGCTGTAATGTTAAAAGTCCAACTCTTTTCTGCTTGAAGTCCTTTTGTATCTTCAAAGGTAATCTCTACCTTATGTAATCCTCCTTCATACTCTTCTTCTGTTTGGTATATTAAGGTGTATTCTGATTCTGATATTTTGTTAAACTTGGCTTGAGGGGTTACATCTGTTCCATCAATGGTTATTTTAATAGTGTCTTCGTTAATTTCTGAATTCTCACTAGCTAGTAAAGAAGCTCTAATTGTAATTAACCTATTCTTAATATCTTCATCAGTTGGAGATACATTTGTTATTTGTGGCTCAGGTATCTCTACTTGATCATCTGGTTTCTCTTTTTTATCTTCAACTTCTTCACCAATTATTTCAATCTGAGGAGATACACCTCTACCTACTAAAGGTGGAACTTGGTTGTCAGGAGCTTTTATTACTGCTTTGTAAAGTCCAGCTGATAGCTCGCTTGTATTAAGTGTATACTCTTCAACATTGTAAGGTATATCATCATCTATTGTCTTCCAGGAGTCTTCATCTTGTAAACTTTGTGCCATGTGAAGTTCATAGTTTGTAATGGCGTTTCTGTCAGAAGCACCCCATTTAATGGTAAGTGGTTTACCCTGTTCTATTGATATTGCTTCCCAAGGTGAGATTATGGTCACTTTAGGCACATCATTTTCTGCAGGGTTGACGCTGATAATCCATGATTGTGACTTTAGGTGTTTGCTGTATCCGTCGTGTATGAAGACATTTGCTAAGTAACTAGCTGGTTCTGATGTACTTCCTTTAAACTGTATTTTTAATTTCCCGTTATTACCATTCTCTATTACAGTATATTTAAGCCATTGATTATTGGGAGTAAAAGAGAATGTGTAGTTTATAAAATCATTTTCAGGATCAGTAGCAGTTAGAATATATTCATATCCTACACCTGTATCAATATCTTGAGAGGGTTTTGAGTCTAAAGGTGAGGAAGTAAATTCAGGTGCACTATTATTAGCTACTGCCCTTATACCCTTTACATCGTAAGGGCTACTAATTACACATGCTGTATCGTAATTACCTTCGGATATAGTTCCGACTAGGTCATACGCTCTTGGCTCGGTAGGGGTAAATTCAAATGACTCTATTATATCTCCCTGTGACTCATCATACTCTTTACTAAATACTGTATTCCCAGATCTATCTGTAATTGCTACAGAAGTTATCCCAGAAGCTTGTGATATACCTTCTATTTGCATCCTCACAGTATTTTCAACTTCTAAAGTGTAAGGATTAACATTTGGGAAAGATATTACACATGGATTCTCTTCACTTACTTCTACTTCTTGAAACGCTAAGTCTCTCCAATCGAAGTCCTCATTAACTACTTGCCATACAATTAGGGGCAAGCATAGTACTAAAAAAAGAGACAAAATTAAAAAGTTCTTCTCGGCAGATTTTTGGGTATAGCTATTTTTCATTACTATATATTAATGTTAGTTATTAGTTTCTGCAAGCTGATCGTTAATATCTTGCTCAGCATTTCTTAAAGTTATTTTAATATCTCTTTGATCTTGGATAACTTCTGTTATCGCATTATTCAAAATCATCTCTACATAGCTTTGATCACCCATTCCCCAAGATTTCATATGAGGTGCCATCTCTGCGTAGGCTCTTAGATATGGATTGTTTTCCAAATTACTATTTAATATTACCAATGAGTATGGTTCACCAAAGGCCCTAATTTCAGATGATGCTGAGAAAATTCTCTCTTGATTCTCAACAAGATAGTTTATGAAATCCCATGCTACTTCAGGATGTTCACATGTACTACTGACAGCATCTCCCCAATACATTGAGTAATATACAGGTGCATTGTTGCTTAGCTGAGGTGTAGGAGCAATTCCAAATTCTATAGAGGGTGCTGATTGAATAATGTCAAAGGCTCTCCAGCTTGGTGCAAACATCATAGCTAGTTTGCCCTCATAGAACATCTCTAAGTCATCTCTTAAGTCACTGGTCCATATAGCGTCATCTCCTTGAGAGAATTGAGTATATACAGTCATAGCAGTTATTGCATTCTGGCTAGTAAGGTTAACAGAGGTATATGTGGAATCTATAATGTCTACATTGTTCAGAAGCAAAAGGTAGGAGAGAATATCTGCTGAATGCTTAATATTATTTGCAGTACCAATTGCTGCTCCAGATGTTGTAATTTGTCCAAAACTGTTTTTAACTGTCATCTCTTGTGCAGCTTCTATAAAAGAGTCCCAGTCAGAAGGTGGAGAAGTGTAACCTGCTTGATTAAGTAATTGTTTGTTGTAAAAAAGGGCTAACCCATCAATTTCCCAAGGCAAAGCATAAATATTTTCATCTTTAGCTGTGAAATCTTCTACAGCAGTTGGGTAGAATGTTTCTGAATAGGTAGTTTGGTCCATAACAGTTGAAGGTAATGGGGATAGGTATTTATAATACTTTGGTGTCCATGTATTGTTAATCCTAAATATATCTGGTGCTGGCTCAATTGAGTTCTCAGCCTGTTGAAGTCTTGTGTAAAGAATATTCTCATAGTTAGTAAACGCCTGTTGTGAGTAAAGTATAGTGACACCAGGATTGGCTTCCTCAAATTCATCTATAAAGGGTTGCATTACACTCTCTGGCTCCCATAGTCCCCAGTAGGAGAGTTCAATATTCAAAGAGGGTTCGGTATCTCCATCATCTGGGGGATTTGAATCGTCGTCTTGAGGAAGCAAAAGTATTGCAGTAAAAACCAAAATGAGTATTATCAATACAGAGCCTAGAATTATCAGTAGCCTTTTCTGTTTAGGATTCATAATATATTGTACATAAACTAATATTTTTCTGCCACTACTACAAGTCTTTTTGTACCTACACCTAGTGGCCAGCAAGTCATTAAAGTTACAGTCTCCTTATCTCCTTGTGTCTTAAGTATCGAGAAATCGGTAGATTCAACAATCTTCTTTTTTCTTACAACATAGTGAAGTTCTTGATTATCTCTTTGAATATATACATCATCTCCGATATCAACATTCTCTAATCGAGTAAATATAGTTTCTGGTAAATTCTGATGTCTTGAGAAGAAACTCTCAACTGAACTGTGACCATATATAAAGGAGTTCCCACCATCACCAGGTAAGGGTGTACCTTTAAAATGAGCAACCCCTCTTTTGAGATATTCATCATAAACCTCTTCTTCAGTGCTCTCTACATTTGGAATTATTATAATATCCTCAATCCCCACACTAGCAATATCTATATACATGTCTTTACTGTATTCCCTATCAACTACTACTTTTTTAGTTGAGTTAGTAATAGGGTCGTAAGTAAATTTACCCTCGAATGTGAGCCCCTTAATACTGCCCTCTAAATTACTAAAGTAGTCTTTACTTGGATCGTAATATGCAAATTCCTCTTCTATGTATTTTCTGTAAGAATCTGGTACAGGATTTTTCATCATATCTACTCTTGCTTGAGCTATCCAACCATCAATATATGACTTAGTTAGTGGTATAGCTTGAGAGAGTATAATCAATACTCCCAATACAAGTAGAGATACTGAAATAATTACTTTTATTCTTTTTATTTTCTTTGATTCCTCTTCTGGAATATTCCATTGGTTGGGCATAATAGTTATGATAGCATGAATAAAAGTTGCTTGCCCAGTATATAAAATTTGGCAATATATAAAATGATTTGCTAAAATAGGAGTCGTATGGCAAATAAAAAAGATTACTATAAAATTTTAGGTGTAGATAAAAAGGCATCTCAGGATGAGATTAAAAAAGCTTACCGTAAGCTTGTTAAAAAATATCATCCTGATGTAAATGATGCTGATGATGCAGAGAAAAAGTTCAAGGAGGTTCAAGAGGCGTATGAAGTACTCTCTGATGAAACAAAGAGAAAAGCATATGACCAATACGGTCATGCTGGTACAGCAGGATTTGGTGGACAAGGTGACCCATATAGTGGCTTTAATGGTTATACGCAGGGTGCACCATTTGATATGGGAGATATCTTTAATACCTTTTTTGGTGGTAATACTAGTGGTTTTGATTTTGGATTTGGTGGACAAAGAGGTAGGCAGCAGGAAGTTAGAGGTTCTGATGTGAGGTATAAGATAAGGCTTGATTTTGACGAAGCAGTTAAGGGTGGGACTTTTAAACTTAATATAGAAAGAGATGTAAGGTGCTCAAAATGTAAAGGTACTGGTAGTGAAACTGGTGAGACAAAGGTCTGTCCTAAGTGTGGAGGATCAGGAAGAATACAGAACATACAACGCACTATCTTAGGCTCAATATCAGTTAACTCTGTCTGTGATGAGTGTGATGGGACCGGAGAGATACCAGAGGAGAAGTGCTCTAAATGTGGAGGAAGTGGTACTGAAGTAGAAAGAAAAGAAGAGAGAATTAAAGTTCCTGCTGGGGCATATGATGGTATGATACTAAGATTTAAGGGAGGTGGTAACGCAGGTCCTAAAGGTGCACCATCTGGAGACCTATATATAGAGGTTGAAGTAGAACCATCTAAGGAGTTCGAGAGAAGAGGTAATGACCTTTACTCAGAAGTAGAGATTCCTATATATACGGCGGTATTAGGGGGTGATATTAAAGTTAACACTCCTTACGGTAAGGTGACTCTGAAAATTCCTAAAGCTACAGAAGGAGGTTCAATATTTAGAATTAAGGGGAAAGGTATGTCTGTTTTAGGTAATGAGGATGAAAAGGGAGACCTTTATGTTAAAACAAATCTAGAAGTTCCTAAGAGGGTTTCAAGAAAAGAAAGAAAGCTGTGGGAAGAGCTTAAAAAGATTTCTTAAAATATTTGCCTTATTAATGTTAATTTGATATACTTACAACGAAAGTTATATGGAGAGAGGTGAGGATTGAATGTCTCACCTTTTTTTTCGAAAACTTCAGAATATTTAGTTTAATTTTTTAGTTTAAAAAATATGGCAATGACATCAGATTTTCTTTCTGCAGTAACACAGATTGCTGCTGAGAGAGGTTTTGATAAGGAGAAAGTGTTTGAAGCTTTGGAAGAAGCTGTTTTAACTGCATACCGAAGAGAGAAGTTTGGTTCTACTAGAGATGAGGAAGGTAACAAACTAGGAGAGAATCTTTCTGCTGAGGTTGATAGGGAGACAGGAGAGTTTAAACTTTTTGCTAACAAGGAAGTTGTAGAAGATGTAGAAGATGAAGAAAAAGAGATTGCTCTTTCAGAGGCTGAGTATATATCTCCTAATGTAGAAGTTGGAGATACTGTTCAGATTGAGATACCTTCTGAGGACTTAGGTAGAATTGCTGCACAAGCAGCCAAACAAGTTGTTTTACAGAAGATGAGTGAATTTGAGAAAGATGCAATACTTGAGGAGTATAGTGATAAGGTGGGAGAGGTATTTACCGCTCTTATGCAAAGAATGCAAAGAGGTGAGGTTGTATTTGAAATCGGTAAAGCTACTGCAGTTATGCCTCAAGAGGAGCAGATTGGTAATGAGTTTTACAAGGTTGGACAGAGGTATAAGGTTCTATTAAAGAGTATTGAGGATGGAAAGATCGTAGTTTCAAGATCTGACCCTAATTTCTTAATAGAGCTCTTTAAATTAGAAGTTCCAGAAATTGAGTCTGGAGTTGTTGAGATAAAGGCTGTTGCTAGAGAAGCAGGTATGAGAAGTAAGATTGCAGTTGTTTCCAACCAAGAAGGTGTTGACCCTATAGGTTCATGTGTTGGTCAAAGAGGTATTAGAATCGCAAACATCATGAATGAACTGGGTGAAGAGAAGATTGATATAATAGAATGGGATGAAGAATTAAGTGAGTTTGTTGCTAATGCTTTAAGTCCAGCCAAGGTTAATGAGGTAGAGATTGAGGGTGATACAGCTACTGTTCAAGTAGATGCAGACCAACTCTCCTTAGCTATTGGTAAAGAGGGACAGAATGTAAGATTAGCTTGGAAGTTAACTGGACTGAAGATTGATATTGAAGGTCCTGAAGGTGAAACTGCAGCTGAGATAGGTGATGGAGTTGAAGAGTATGCAGAGGCTACAGGAGATGAGGTTGTTGACGAAACTGAAGAAGAAACTGTAGAGAATGTGGAAGAAAAGGAGGAGAAGGAAGAAGTCGAAGCTGAAGAAGAGAAAGAGGAGAAAGAAGTTGAAGAAGAGGAAGAGAGTGAAGAAGAAGAGGAGTAATTTTAAATATTTAGATAATGGCAAAGAAGAGTGAAAACAAAACTGAATGTAAGAGGGTACCAATTGTTGCCATATTAGGTCATGTAGATCATGGTAAAACAACCATACTTGATAGAATTAGAGAAGCTAATGTACAAGCATGTGAAGCTGGTGGCATAACTCAAAAGATCTCTGTATTTACTGTAACACCAGATTGTGAAGCTGAGGATAAAATTACCTTTATAGACACACCAGGTCATGAAGCCTTCGATTTAATGAGATTAAGAGGTGGAAGTATTGCAGATATTACTCTATTAATAGTTGCTGCTAACGATGGTGTACAACCTCAAACAAGAGAGTCTATAGAAATAATTAAAAATTCTACTACCAAACCTATCGTTGTAATTAACAAAATAGATTTGCCAGGAAACAATCTAGAGAAGATAAAGAGAGAATTAGCTAACGAAGGAATACAGGTAGAAGATATGGGTGGAGATATCCCATATGTAGAAGTATCCGGTAAAACTGGTAAAGGTATAGATGAGCTTTTAGATTTAATCAATTTGGTAATAGAAGTTGAAGGGCTACAGAAAAGAGAAGATCTTCCTAAAGGAGTAATGGCAAGAGCAATTGTACTTGAATCAGTGAAAGAGAAATCTAGAGGTAATGTTTCTACTGTTGTTGTTACACAAGGTTGTGTTTCAAAAGGTGAGTATATTGGGTATAAGAGAAATGGCGAACTTAAGATTGAAAGAGTAAAGGCTTTAGTATCTGAAGAAGGTGAGAATATTGAAAGCTTTAATCCAGGATGTGGTGGAAAGATAATTGGTATATCAGAACTTTTAGATTTAGGCTCTGATGTATATATATTAGAATCGAAAGATAAGGAAGTTCTTAAAGAACTCTACAAAGAAGAAGTTAAAGAAAAAGATGAGGAAGAGGAGAAAGAGGAAGTTGTAGAAGTTAAGGAAGAGGGTGGAGCTCCAGCCGACTTCTTTGAAGATGAGGAAGAGGAAGAGGAGGAGATTCAAGAATTTCCAGTTATAATTAAGAGCTCTTCTGAAGGCTCATTAGAAGCTTTAAGAAATTCTCTTAAAAAGATGTGTATTGAAGGTGTTGAATTAAGAATCATTGACTCTGGAGTAGGTGATATAAGTATGAAAGATGTAGAAAGAGCTCAGATTGCTAATGCCGTTATCCTAGGATTTGAGGTAGGGGCTGAGAAAGGAGTTAAAGATATCGCAAGTAAAAATAATGTTTTAGTAAAAACATACGATATTATCTATAAGCTTACAGAAGAGATATCTGATGCTCTTAACTTACTTACTATCCCAGATGAAACAGAGGAAGAGATTGGTAACGCTTTAGTAAAAGCAATATTCACACTCTCTGATGGAAGCACAGTGTTGGGTAATAGGGTGCAGGAAGGAAAATTGAAAAGAGATTGTAAGGTATATATTGTAAGGGATGATGAAATAGTGGGTGAAGGTAAGATTAAGTCTCTTAAGATCAATAAAAACGATGTAAACGAGGTTACCAAAGGTATGGACTCTGGAGTTATCTTAGACAGTAAGGTAGATGCTCAAGAGGGTGATGAAATCTACTGTTATAAAGTGGTTAGATAAAGACATTTAAATTGACAGATACCCTATAATAAAGTAAAATAAAGGGTTTGTTTATAATGTTCTATCATAGCCCATTGTAAATTGTTTAATATCATGTTAACCTATTATTAATCATGGCTTTAACAACGGCAGAAAAGCAAAACTTAATAAAAGAGTACCAACTTCACGAAGGTGATACAGGTTCTCCTGAAGTCCAGGTAGCAATCTTAACTGAAGAGATTAAGAGATTATCTGAACATCTTAAAGTACATAAGAAGGATAATCACTCCAGAAGAGGATTACTTCAAAAGGTTGGTAAAAGAAGGAGACTACTACAGTATCTAGAGGCTAATGAGCCAGACAGGTTTGGCGCTTTAAAGAAAAAGTTAGACATATAACTTTCTTTTTCTCGTCTTTCTTGATATAACTTTCACAGAATATATACCTACTATTTAGGTTTTCTGTTTTGTATATAAATTTTTTACTATTTAATATGCTTTTTGATGAGAAAATACACGAGTTTGAGATAGACGGAAGAAAATGCAAGTTTTCTATAGGTAAACTAGCCTTAAGATCTCAAGCTTCAATACTTGCCCAAATGGGTGAGACAGTAATTACTGTAAATGTAAACAGTAGCCCAGCATCTGGTGATATGGACTACTTTCCACTTTCAGTTGAGTATATAGAGAGATTCTATGCTGCTGGTAAAATAAGTGGTTCTAGATTTGTTAAAAGAGAAAGGTACCCATCTGATGATGCCGTACTTAGATCTAGAATGATAGACAGAGCAATACGCTCAAGATTTCCTTCAGACTATATGGACAATGTAAATGTAATTGTTACAGTTATGTCCTACGACGAAGAGAACGACCCTGTAATACTAGCGATTAATGCAGTATCCGCAGCCTTAGTTATGTCAGAGATCCCATTTGATGGTCCAATTGCAGGAGTAAATATGGGATTAGAGAAACCTATCTACAAGAATTTAGACCAGGTTTCTGATGAAGAGCCAATGAACTATATGATTACCGGAGATGGTGAAGTATTTACCATGATAGATGGTGGTTGTAATGACATTGAGGATGACAAGGTTGTAGAAACTATGAGAAAAGGACTAGAAGAAATGAAACCATGGCTAGATGCACAGAATGAATTTGTTAAATTGGTAGGTGGACCTAAATCTGGAGAGTATGAGCCACATGTATTACCTGAAGGTTTGCTTGAAGATATTAAGAAATTCTTAGGAGATAGAATTGAAGAGAATCTTACAGATGCAGAGAGTGATAAACATGAAGAGACTAAAGAAGAGATGTTTACTGAATTTGAAGGTAAATATGCTAAGAAAGATATTGCTGAGGGATATGATAAGTTACTAAAGAAAGCTCTTAGAAGATTAGTTAAGGAAGAACAGATAAGGGTTGATGGTCGAAAGCTAGATGAAATTAGAGAGATGGAAGCTGAAATAGACTTACTTCCTAAGGTACATGGTTCTGCTCTTTTTACTAGAGGTAAGACACAGGTACTTTCAGTAGCAACTTTGGGTACAGTTGATGATGCAAAATTAATAGATGATATGTTAGGTGAAAAGAGTAAGAGATATATGCATTTCTATAACGACTTACCATATGCATACGGTGATGCAGGTAGAGTAAGATATAACCCAAGCAGAAGAGCTGTTGGTCATGGAATGTTAGCAGAGAGATCTCTAGTTCCAGTACTTCCAAGTAAGGAAGAATTCCCATATACAATGATTGTAGCTTCAGAGGTTCAAGGTGAGAATGGTTCTAGCTCTATGGCTTCAGCCTGTGGATCTAGCTTGTCTTTAATGGCAGCTGGAGTTCCAATTAAGAAAACTGTTGGTGGTATAGCTTGTGGGCTTGTAACAGAAGAAGATGGTTCCTTTAATATCCTTACTGATATGCAAGGTGTAGAGGATTTCTATGGTGATATGGACTTTAAGATTGTTGGTACCAAGGGAGGTGTAACTGCAGTACAGATGGACAACAAGATAGGTGGCTTGAATATGGAGATTGTTGAAGAAACATTTAAGCAATCTAAGGTTGCTAGACTTAAAGTTATTGAAGTAATGGAGAAAGCAATATCCGAACCTAGAAAAGAGCTCGCATCTACAGCTCCTCAAGTTACAAGTGTTAAGATTCCTGAAGATAAAATAGGAGAATTAATAGGTCCTGGTGGAAAGAATATTAAGGAGATCACAGAACAGAGTGGTGCAGAGATTAGTATTGAAGATGATGGTACTGTAAATATCTATGCTGATAATAAGGAGAAGTTAGACAAAGCAATGAAGTATCTAGAGAGATTTACATTTGCTCCAAAAGAGGGTGAAGTTTACGATGGTGTTGTAGCTTCGGTAATGCCTTACGGTGCATTTGTAGATATTAAACCTGGTGTTTCTGGATTAGTACACGTATCAGAAATGTCTGATGAATTTGTAAAGGATGTAAACAGTGTAGTTAGTGAAGGCGATAAGGTTAAAGTTAAGCTTATCGGTATAGATAAAGAGGGTAAACTAAAGCTTAGTATGAAGCAGGCCTAAGTCTTAGTTATCTTAGCTATATAAAATCCCATCATCTCTGGTGATGGGATTGTCCTTATACTCTTAGCAACTTCTTGGTGATATGTATTACCACTCCATTTGGTAATACCTTGTGTAATCTTGTCAGTAAGTAAAGGCTCTAGATTATCTACTAAATCAATATCTTCCATTCTTGCATTAGGATATTTTTTAAGTAAGTGTGTAACAACTCCTTCATTTTCATCTGGTTCTAATGTACATGTTGAGTAAACAAGAGTACCTCCAATTTTGAGTGCCTCAAATGCTGACTCAATCAATTTCTTCTGTTTTTTAACCATAGCATTAACCATCTTTATACTCCAAAACCTAAGAGGATTTTTACCAGCTAAGTATATTCTTCCTTCTCCACTGCAAGGTGCATCTAATATGACTCTGTCGTAGTGATTTGGATATATTCTTCCAATTAATTCTCCGTTCCTATTAGTGACTTTAACATTCTTACTACCAAATTGGTGTAGGACATTGTTAAGTCTACTAATTCTTTGTACATCAATATCGTTAGCTGTAATATTTGCCTCATTGTTGGTTAAGGATGATATTAGAGTAGTTTTACTACCTGGAGCAGCAGCTAAATCTAATATATCATCCTGTTTTTGAGGATTTAGGATATGAATTGAAAGGATACTCGATAGATTTTGAACATAGAACAAACCATCTTCATACTCCTTTGTTTTAGCTATCTCACTCTTATCTCTGTTATTTACAAAATGTGTATAATCAATATTCTTAATTTCTTGTAAATCCCAACCCTTAGTTTGAGTTAGAAGTTTGTAAATCTTTTTAGGATCGTCTTTAAGATTGTTTAATCTAATAGTGGTTCTAGCTCTTTGATAGAAGAGATGTTTCACTTCGCCTTTAGGTTTGAGTAAGATACTAGCCATACGAGAGATAAAGATATCTGTTTTACTGTAGAAATTCCTCTGTTGAGACTTAGACCTTGGTTTTTTGTAATTTTTTCTTAATCCTTTTCTTCCCATCTATATTTCCCCCTTTAAATATTTAAATATGCTAGTTATTACCAATCCCGCTGTTTCTGTTCTTAATATATTCCCTCTTAGTTTAACAAAATCAAAACCTAATTCTTCAAAGACTTTTATATCAGATGATGACCATCCTTTCTCTGGGCCAATGGCAACTATGAATTCTTGTTCAATATTTTTCTTTTCTAAGTACTTATTAAGGTATATGCTATCTACATTTTCTGTAGCTAGACATATCTTAATACCATGTCCAATGTCTTCTGATTTGAGGTTTTTAATTTTCTTAGGCTTTTCTAGTATTGGAGGGTATGGTGTTCTAGATTGTTCAGTTGCATCTTTAATTATTTTGTTCCATAGACCAAATGTCTTTATTGCCTTGTTTCTACTTTTTAGGGAGTATTTACTCTCTATGGGGATAATTCTTCCTACCCCTATCTCTACACTTTTTTCTAAGAAGTAGTTGAATTTAGAATCATGTGATATGGATTGTATGATTGTAATGCTTGGTTGTTTCTTTTCAATTCTCTCTCCCCTATCTTCAACTATCTCAATCTCTACACTAGACTTAATTATATCGGTTACCTGTGCTAGATATCTTCTGTCATATGTATCTATTTCTACTAGGTCCTCAATATGTAGTGAGTTTTGAGATATGACTATTTCACTATCAGAGTCTGATAGGTGTGTTATATCTCCAACTGTTAGTTTGTGTGGTATGAAGTATTTTTGCATACAGATGATTATATCATCTTTGTTGACATGATAACGGTTTCGCTGTAATTTATAGTAATTAAAATATATATATATCTTTATGGAAAATAGTAAGAAGAAATATTTATTAATCCTTGGTTCATTTTTAGTTGTTTTGCTTTTAGCGGTTGTTGGGTTATTCATCTATGAGTATACGCGAATAAAACCTAATAACGTACGTTTTAGTAATATTACTTCTAGTTCAGTTACAGTAAGCTGGAATACAAAGAAACCTACCTCAGCATCAGTTATAGCTTTTGAGGGGAACACCTCTTTACCTGTAAGACTGTTTGGTTTTGATAAAGAGAAGTTTTATGATACTAGGGATGTAAAAAAAGCGGAGTTAGAGGCTATAGAAAGAACTTCTGAAAAGGTCGCCGAGGATGGAGACTATACTATTTCATCAAACGAGATTGAGACAGAGGTTGTTGTTACAGATAGGGGAGATTACTATACTCATCATGTTTCAGTAAATGGATTAGATCCTGAGAAAGAATATTCTTTTATGATAGGGGATGAATATCTATATAGGAAGGTAGAGGATGTTAATAATAATATGGTAGTTTCAACTTTAGAGATACCTGAAGAGGTTAAGAGTCCTTTTCCTGCTTATGGATCTGTTATGGATGCTCAAAATCAAAGTGAATTACCGATTGATCAGCTTGCAGTTATTAGTGATGGTATTGTTTATTTTAATTATTATGAAAACACTACTGGGGGAAGAAGTAATCTCTTCTCAAGTGTTCTTAGTAATTCTGGGACTTGGTATATTGATGTTTCTTCTGCTATTGATGAAGAAGGGGTTCCTTTCTTCCAAGCTTATGATAGTGTTGAGCATGAATTTATGATTGAATTAACTTTAGATGCTGGATCATTTGGTGTTTGGGAGAAAAAAGAAATTAATGGGAGTAATTCACCAACTCCTCCAATTATAATTAACTATCCAAGCTCAGGAGACGATGATGATGTTTCTACTACTAAGATAAGTTCTGTATTAGATGCATTTGTTCAGAAGGTATTCGCTTATAGGGATCCATCTACTAAACCATCGGATGTAGATTGTGATAGTACAGCTATTAAACTTGATTTTCTTAATTATTGTGGTCCATGTGTTAAGAAATGTAGTGATGGTATATATTATGGACCTTATACTTGTCCACAAAGCACTTTATGTTCTAGAAATTGTGTTGATTGTGATAATCCAGATGAACCTGGTGGAGAAAATCCTATCACTTGTGGCGGTTATGCTCTGAATACAGTCAAAAAATATGGGTCAGATTGTAAAGTCTGTAGTAAGCGACCTAGTGGTAGTTATTATATTGGGGC
>WOZL01000007.1 GCA_011620305.1 Candidatus Dojkabacteria bacterium
CTTCTGGGATGAGTATTGGAAATGTGATTGGTGCCGTTAAACCTATACTAGATATTGTTAATGATGAATCTTTAGGTAGACCTATGCTTTTTGTTGCAGATTTGCACAGTCTTACGACCAATGAACCAAATGATACTCAGCCTTATGTACTTTCAGTTCTTAAGGATTACATAGCTGTTGGTTTAGATCCTAAAAAGGTAGATCTATTTATACAGAGCCAGTTAGTTGATGAGGTTAGTAAGATGACTATGTATCTTTCTAGATTAGTTACAGTTTCTGAGTTACTTAGAATACCTACTCTTAAAGAGAAGATTAAGCATGGTCAATCTGAGAGTACAGCTAATTCTTTTTTAGCTTTCTATCCTGTAATGATGGCTGCTGATATTTTACTTCAGGGTTCTGAGTTTGTACCTGTTGGTAAGGACCAGTATCCTCATTTAGAGATGACTTGTGAGATGGTGAGGAAGTTTAACAAGAAGTATGGTGATGTACTTTTAGAGCCTAAACCTTTAGTTCAGGGTGAGCCTGTTACTATTCTTTCTTTAACTGGTAGTGGTAAGAAGATGAGTAAGACCGAGTCTAATGGTGCAATTATATTGAGTGATGATATTGATGTTAGTTTAAAGAAACTCAAGAGAGCTAAGACAGCTTTTGCTGGTGATATGAATGATGATTTAAGGAGTCTTATTAATATTGCTCAATTTGTAGCTTCTGAGGATGAGAGAGAGGAGTTTGATAGGTTGATTAAGGAGCATATGGATGGTAAGCAGGTTATGGGTGATTTTAAGAAGCTGCTTATGGGTAGTATGGAGAGGTTTTTAGGGGATTTTCAGGCTAAAAAGGCTGATATTTCTGATGATTTTGTATTAGAGCTTACTAAAAAGGGTGTTAAGAAGGCAAAGATTAATGCTCAAGGGGTTTTGAAGGAAATGGAAGAGGCTATGGGAATGCTTTATGTATAGGGTTTTTAGTATATGAAAAAGGAGAGTATTAAACTCTCCCTTTTCTTTTTTAAATACTCATTAGGTATTACTTAATTTCAATCTGTTTTGGCTTAACATCTTCTGCCTTAGGAAGTGTTAAATGAATTACACCGTCCTTAAGCTCAGCTTCAGCCTTGTCACTATCAACTAGTGTAGGAAGATTGAATCTTTGTTCAAAAGAAGACTCCATACTCTTGTAGTAATACTTCTTCTTATCATCTTCTTTCTCTTCCTCTTTTCTACTACCTGAGATACTTACAGTATCTTTTGTGATAGTGATATCAATATCATCCTTTTTTACACCTGGTAATGCCATTTCTACATGAACATTATCATCCTCTTCCCATACATTAGCTGATGGGGTAGAAGATATTGTTGGGAAGTCTTCCCATATCGATGGTGTAAAGAATTCATCGAATATTGATCTAATAGGAACATAGTTCCTATCAGGGTTTGATGTATCTCTTCTTACTATTTTCATATATATTTTGTACTTACAATTTATATATCTAGCAAATAGTAACATTGAGTGCTAATTGTTGTCAAGGGGGGTATATATCTCCTGGGAAAGATCATCTAAGAAAGATTGATATTCAAGAACTAATTCAGGGGTAATATCTCCAAATTGATTAGAATTAAGTTCATAGTTATTATCAGAACCATTATCACAAATATCTTTTAATATATCTAAAGCAGCATAATTAATGTTAAGTGTGTCTTCTAAAAATCTGTCAACATCAAATGTTTGCTCATAGATTAGTTTGTATCCATATGAGCTCTCTTTAGGAAGATTAGAAATTTCAGAATACTGATTTGAGAGATCAAGCTCATAACTTGGAACAAACAGAGTTATTGGATGTCCATTTGTAAATTTCTTAACAAAAGCATCATCTAAAGGAGAAGTAGTTATATCAATCCTCCTACCTAGAATTGTAAAATCAAATTTTTCTGAGACATCTTCCTTTAATTCAGAAGGTATTGCTTGAATTCCCTTAACATCTAAGGCAATCTTAGTTAAAACCTCACCAGTTGTACCTAATTTAGGAATACGGTTAAAGTTGTCTTCATAATCAACTAATAGTTCTAGGGTCTTAAGAATATTTACTAAGATATCTGTAGCAATATCCGGATCTATTTCAAAAAGTCCAGGAAGCTTGGCAGTTACTATTTTCCTATATGCATCTTTATACAGTTTTCTACCAACCTCAATATTTGAGGTCTCTTTCTGCTCAAGTAAAGTTGTAAGTTCCTTTTGATTACTCAAAGTAACCAATTTTACTATCTATAGGGTTGTTTGTTAAGGATTTTAGGTAATACTCAAATCTTCAATTTCACCCTCTTTCCACTCTAACTCTCTTTTTATATCACCTTTCTTATCAGCTACCTATCTTAATATATCAGCAACATCTTTTCTGTTTTTACTCTTCAAAATCAAACTCAGGCTCTCCACCAATATACTCAGGATGTAATATATATACATCTAATACAGCTTTGTGTATAGCTAAAAGCTCTCTTAATTTGTAATACTCTTCATTAACATACTCATACTGAGTAGCAGAGTAACCAGTACTCTCTATTCCCAATCTATTACATGTGAATATTGCTCTTGAAAGGTGATATCCTTGGGAGATTAATATAGCTCTATCTATACCCCATATCTCTTTAGCTCTGGTACATGTGTCATATGTTCTTAGTCCTGCAAAGTCTCTAACTATATCCTCAGGATCTACATCTAATGTAAATACTAAATAGTCATACATTGCTTGTGGTTCACTGTAATCTAAAGAGGTGTTAGTACCAGAGAGTAAAAAAGTATCTATCTTTTCTTCAATATATAACTGATATGCTGTATCCAATCTATCTCTTAGCATATCGTTAGGGGTACCATCTGGTTTTAATCCTGCACCAAAGACTATAGCTACACTATAGTTTGGTATATTCTCAACCTTAGTATATATTTTGTTTTTACCGTACTGTAATATTGCTATAGGTACAAGTATTAAGTAGGCTATAGATATGATTAGGAATATCAATACAGCTTTTATTATCATTTTCATGCTTAATGATATCTTTTTGAGAATGATAAGTCTATTTATATAAAGGACATCTGTGTCCCAGTATATCCCATGGAGTTATCAAACCTATCTTGTTGAAGAACTCTTTCTGGTGCAAATCTAGGAGTTAAGAAATTTGGATGATTCTTAGCTTTTAGTTTCTTTCTATTATAAAAGTAGAAATCTCCAAGTTCACTAATTTTAAATAAAGAGTTTTTGGCTATAGATAGGTAATCAACCTTAATCTTCTTTCCATTAATTGGATTGAAATAGTAGAATTCTATTGATTGAGATATTTGTCTTAAATCATCTATTAATATATCACCATCAATAGAGCAGTTAAATTTCATAGGGTGTAGTAGTGACTTTTTCTTAAAATTGGGTAAATCAATATCTTTATCACTATGAGTACCATCCCACTCAGATAGATTCCAATTTATCTTATTTCTTCTATCAATCATGTTGTAATATATGGATGCTGACATTAGAAATGCCTGTACCTTATTAACATATCCAATATTATCCATCTCTTTTCCTGTTTTGTAATCGATAATCTGTATTGGCTTAGTAGGATCTTTTGGGATTAGTATGGTATCTACCTGTGAGGGTATCTGTATATTTCTATCTAATCCAAGATTGAGTATTGTTAATACCTCATTGATTTCTAATACATCAAAGTCTGTTTCAGTTAGATTGTTTTCAAGGTTATGAATGTCACTTTCTGAGATACCATATCTCCATATCTCTTCAGTTATAGCAGGGTCTAATTTAGTAGATTGGTTTTTGTCTATAGGGGTTATAGAATTATCTTTCCAATTTTCCCAGACTGAAATAGGGTTTTGGTATTCTTCAAACAGAAAAGCTAGAGCTTTACAGTAGGTGTTGTCAATTTGTTTTGTTTCTTTGAGTATTGGTTTATATCTAATAGTAGGAAATGTAGTTCTAATATCTCTTTCATTAGGGGTTCTATTAAATAGGGATGTTTTCTGTGAGAGATTAATTAGTGTAGTTAGAAAGTGGATGTGTGTACCTCTAATAGAGTTATATGCTTTTCTTTCTATTTCTTCATAGTTTGGGATATTTACATCGTTAATTGGTATCTCATTGGTTTCTAAATATTCATCGTATTTAGGTAAGAGGTACTCAAAATCAGATATTGTTATCTTTACTCCTGGTGGTTTGTTGTCTGCTGTTGGATCTGTTTTTTCTATATTTTAGTTTATAGGGTATATGAAATTATTTCAAATATTATAGATCGTCATCTATTTCATCTTTGTCAATGTCTACCCAATTATTCTCTTTTTCTAGCATTCTTTCGAATTCTTCCTTATCAATCTCCTCATCAAATCCA
>WOZL01000037.1 GCA_011620305.1 Candidatus Dojkabacteria bacterium
CCTATATATACCCTATAATATTATACCATAGGCTTAACTTGTAATCAATCTATAAACTATCAGTTAACTTCTTAAAACCATCATAAGTAACAATACCCATATACTCATACATAGTGCCATTAGAACCATCAGAAGACATAACATCCCACCCATTATCACCAATATATATATCATTACTATAAACAACCTGACACTCAGAAGTAATAACCATACCATCTACTAGTAATTCTCCAGTATCTGGCTTACCAAAAGAAAGAATCTCTGGTTCCTCATGTAGACTCTTACCTAAACCATGTGCAGCAAATTCCTCTAAAGTAGTATAACCATACTTCTCTGCAGTAGATCTAAGAGCATAAGATATATCTCCAGTTCTATTACCAGCTACAGCAGCCTTACAACCATTCTCAGTGGCCTCTCTACCAGCTTCCATCAACCTCCTATCTTCCTCTGATATCTCACCAACTCCCCATGTCCAACAGTGGTCTGTATAGTAACCTTTGTATATAATTCCAAAGTCTATCTTTACTAAATCTCCTTCCTCAAATGGTTTATCATTAGGTATACCGTGTAAAATACAACCATTGACCGAAATACATGTTGCCCATTCATACGAAGGTACAGTAGCAAAAGCAGGTTTAACCTTATTTTCCTTACAAAGTTTCTGAGCTAAAGCCTCAATATCTAAAGGAGTAATACCAACCTCTATACTATTACCTAACTCCCTTAATATATTAGAGGACAGCTTACCTGCATCTCGTAAAGTTCTTTCCTGTTTTGCTGATTTAATTATCATCTTCTAAGTCTGTTCTATATATTAACCAACTAACATCTGACCAATCATTAGGATTTACAATATCCTCAACAAGTATATTCTCTTGATCAGTAGCTCTGCTTAGTACAAGCTTCTCATTAGATTTATCAATATAGCTAATTGCACCTATTCTAGCATTTAGCTTGTTCAGTACAGCATCTCGTTCTTCTAAAGTATTACAACTAATCCTAGGAATTTCGTTATTAAAAAACCACTCGAAACGATCATCAAAAGGTTCTAACTCAATATCTTCATCTTCTATATGCTCAATCATATTCGGAGATATACAATTTAATAGCTAATTATACCTCTACTCTCCAACAATATACAGTTCCTCTACAGCTCTAGTAACTGCTGTATATAACCAACGCCTCCACATCTCATCATCCATTCTACTAAATCTCTCTTCAAAAACTACAACTCTCTTAGCTTGACTACCCTGTGCCTTATGTACAGTAAGGGCATATCCAAAATCAAATAGATCTACACCATCAACAATACTATTTGTAGTACTCTGTTGTCCGAATTGTTCTTTAGAAATCTTCCCAAAGTAGGGGTAATCTTCCTCATCTAACTCTATCTCAGCATCATAGTACTCATAGTCATCCATATTACCCTCAACTACATTGAGTATAGTGCCCATCATTCCATTAAATATCTCTTCTTTATGATTATTCTTAAGACATATAACTCTATCTCCCTGTGAAGGAGTAGGGGTCTGAAAACCAAGCAGCTGTCTAATACCTTCATTAAGTCTTACTCTAGACCTATTGTATCCAGTTAAAACCATTGTATCTATATCATAGCTCTCAAACATACTCTCTAACAACTCTCCAGTATCAGGTTTCTTTTTATCCAACTTCTTAACAGTTTTAGAGAATTCTTCTACTGGTATCTTTCCATACTTACGAGCTATTTCTGAAACTTTGATAATAGGGTTGTTAATCTGCTGTCTATATATCTCCTCTAAACGAAGTTGTGGGTTTTCCATTAGATTAAAATTCCCATCAATTGGAGGTAACTGACCATGATCTCCTACTGCAAGTATAGGTTTATTAAAAGAGAGTAAGTCATTCCATATATCTCTAGTAATCATACTAGCCTCATCTACAACGATTAGATCATACAGGAATTCATCAGTAGCCATTCTCTCCCAATTAATTACCTCACCCTTATCATCTGTAACAGGTCTATATATTAGCCTATGTATAGTTCCAGTATAGTCATATTTATATATAGAGTTAGTATCTCTGAGTTTTCTTTGTAGTACTCTAGAAGCCTTACCTGTAAAACTACAGAATGCAATCTTAAGCTTCTTATCTCTTTCTCTTAACACTTTAGAAAGAAAACCCATTAAGGTAGTTTTACCAGTACCAGCATATCCACCCAAAGTAATATACTGATTATTACCTTCCTTATACCACCTTAGTATATCTTTTACAGCACTTTGCTGTTTGTCTGAAAGTTCAAGATCCATGAGTTATATGATAATATATATACCGAATTATGAAAAACATATTTAAAAAAACTGTATACTCTCTATTCCTGCTACCAATTCTTTTGTTGTTTTTTTCTAATAGTAGCTATGCACAAGATAATAACATAGAATTGAAATTTGCTACATACTTTACAGGTATTGGCTGTCCTCACTGTTCTGTAACCTCTCCATTTATAAAAGACATTATCGAAGAAGATTCTAACTTTGTCGTTATTGAGTATGAGGTATATGAAGAAACAAGAAATGCGACCTTTATTTCACAATATGATGATACATACGGTATAGGATTAGGTATTCCAGTCATATTCTTTGATAAAGATTCTCTGTTAGCGGGAGATACTACAATAGAGAATAACTTACAGCTTCAGATACTTCAGAGCGAACCCAATATAATTCAAACTCCAGACCAATTAGTTAAATTAGAAAATTTTTTGCTATCACAGCTCAACGGATTTCCAAGAATATATAGAAAGGATAGGGTAGCTATTAGAACAAATATTAGAAATCTCACAGATGCACAAAACGATCAAATACTCTCCTTTATTACCTCAGACCTAACTGAATGGGCTGCTATTAAACAAGAGGGTGAGATAGTTACACCAGAAGTAGTAAAATATCCAGGTGGAAGTGCTACCTATGAGCATGCTCTATCAGTAAACGGTTGGTTACTACAGTGGAATGGAGAGCTAGTTCAAACTAAACCTGAGGTAGGAGAGGGTGAAGATGTAGAATATTGTGAGATTGAAGAAGAGAATGTATGTCCAGAGCCCATATCAATGACGAAGATATTAGGTTTAGCTCTAGCAGATTCTGTAAACCCATGTGCTATCTCAGTACTACTTCTAATGTTAGTAGCTATTACCACCTACAATCCTAAAAATAGAAAGCAGATACTGTTCTCCGCTGGTGCTTTTATACTAGCCGTTGTTGTTATGTATATGCTCTATGGGTTTTTAATAATAAAGGCATTCCAATTCTTACAATCAATTACAGTGATTAAGAACTACCTTTACAAAGGTCTAGGATTAGTTGCATTAATTCTTGGATTATTAGAGATAAAAGATTTTGTTAAATATAAACCAGGTGGAGTAGGTACAGAGATGCCTATGTTTTTAAGACCAAAGGTACAAAATATAATTAGTAAAATTACATCTCCAGTAGGAGCGTTTAGTTTAGGACTTTTTGTTACACTCTTCCTTTTGCCTTGTACAATTGGCCCATATGTAATTTTAGGTGGAATGCTTTCTACTTTAGACTATCTTAAAGCATCTCCATATCTTCTTGCTTACAACCTAATATTTGTCTTACCAATGATTGTCATATCTTTCGTAGTGTACTTCGGTACAAAGAACATTGAAGATATCTCAGATTGGAAAAATGATAATGTAAGAAAGATGCACCTCATATCAGGCATCTTGATGAGCATGTTAGGAATTGTTATGATATTTGGCTTACTTTAATTCTCGCTATTAATTGACACCAACTCAGTCTCAAATACCAATCCAGCATTTGCGGGTATAGAACCTTGACCAATTTCTCCGTATCCTAGTTCAGAAGGTATTTCTAACCTTCTTTTCTCTCCAACCTTCATACCAACAATACCTTGGTCCCAGCCCTGTATAACCTGACCAATACCAAGCGTGAATGTAAAAGGTTCACCTCTATCATATGAACTATCAAATTTAGTGCCATCTTTTAGAGTACCTGTATAGTGAACTGACACCTCATCACCAACTTCAACTCCTTTACCTTCGCCTTCCTCAATTGTCTCGATTTTAAACTCCTCAAAATCAATATCTTCAGTATTAGATTGACTACCTGAAATTTCTTCTGCCTCTTGGAGCTGTTCATCTCTACTGTCTAAATTATCAAGAGTTGAATCGTTTTTAAAAAAGAAATAAATTAATCCAATACTTAATAGAAATACTGGTACAACAAAGAAAACAAACTTAGCTCCTTCTGGTACATCCATAATGTTTAATAAATAAATTTAAAAGATTGGTAATAATATACCATATATTGGAATCTTGAAAATCTAAAAGTTGATA
>WOZL01000024.1 GCA_011620305.1 Candidatus Dojkabacteria bacterium
TAGTAGGTGTAATAGGTGGATTGGTATGGTTATTTGGAGGATTTAGTGGAATGGGTGATACAGATGTTCCAGAAACAGAGAATCAGGAACAAGTTCAGGACACTGAGGAGCAACAAACAGAACCAGTAGAAGAACAAGAGCAAAAGAATGGAGATCCTAATGTAGTTGAGGAGGATGAAGAGTTAGGTGATGCACAGGTTGATAGCTCAGTAGAGTACAGTACAAGCTCACAGAGTGTAGGAGGAAATACAGAAGAGGTGTTTACCTTAGATGAGCTTTCTGTTGTTAAGGGTGAGAGTGTTGTAGAGATTAAGTATGTATTTTCAGGAAGTAATATCACCGAGGAGAGTTCTTTGCCAGTATCTGTAGTTAACAAAAGTAGTCTAGGTGCTATGGAAATTGTAATTAGTAATGTAGAGAGTGATGGTACAGGTATGGGTTTTGATGATAGTAAGAGTATTAATAAAGATGGGTTAACAAAATTAACTAAAGTTGTTAGTGGTCAGGCAGATACTCTTAAGTACAATCTTGGATTTATAAATGCCCCAGAGTACTACCTGTATGAACCTGAAGTAAGTGGTCAGACAGTTGTTGTTAAACTTTCTGTTAAATATCCTGGAGGAGAAATCTCAGCAGATGAGTACGGTACTACAGAGTTTACAACAGAAGATATCTCTGTAGAGAGTAGTACTGCAGATGAGGGTGTTAGAATTTCAGGATATTCATATAGTGTAACTGGTGGAGTTTTAAGATATGTGTTTAAGACATCAACAAATACAGGGAGCCCAATTCCTTCTTTTGAAGCAAGTATTGGTGAGGGTATTTTAACAATTACATTCCCAAGTCTTAATGCAGATGTAATATATTCTGCATCAGGTGATACTGTGTCTCTACCTGGTGGTGTTATATTAAACATATCTAGGTCTGGTAATCAGAGTGTTTATGAATTTGTTGGTATAGGGGATCAGTACAAGCTTTATGGTGAGATTAGTCCAAATCAAGTAGTAGCTGAAATTGAACTATGATACAAGTTATTGTCTTTGATCTTAACGGAGTACTTTTTCCTACTCCTAGACAGATTAACAATCAGGTTTATGATTTTGTAAAAGAGTATAAGTCTTTAGGTTATATGTTAGTTATAGCTTCCAATGCATCCAAGGGTAGCTTTGAGTGGAGGAATAGTAAGTTTGGATTAATGGATATCTTTGATGGGAGAATCATTTCTTCTGATATCGGTATGAGAAAACCTAGTAAGAAGTTTTTTCAGTATATGATAGATGTATTAGGGCATAAGCCTGAGGAGATTCTTTTTGTAGATGATAGTGATGTAAATATTAAAACCGCCTCTGATTTAGGGATAAAGTGTATTAAGTATGAGGATGAGAGTAGTTTAGATAAAATTAGGGAGTATCTTGAAGATGATAGAGAGGAGTAAGGCACAGGAGTTAATAGATAAGTATGTAACTACTGATTGGCTTAAACTTCATATGCGAGAGAGTGAGGTAATCATGCGGTCTTTAGCTAAACATTTGGGTAAAGATCCTGACCTTTGGGGTATTACTGGTTTACTTCATGATATTGATTATGACTATGTAGATAAAGATCCAAAGACTCATGGTGTTGAATTTGAAAAGATATTGGAGAAAGAGGGAGTTAAGTTACCAGTAGAGGTTGTACATGCTATTAAAGCACATAACGAGGAGAGTGAGTTAATAGATGCTAAGAGAGAGACTGACTTAGACTATGCTTTGGCTGCTAGTGAAAATCTTAGTGGTTTTTTAGTTGCTTGTGCTTTGGTAATGCCTGATAAGAAGATTAAGAGTGTTAAGGTTAAGTCTGTTATAAAAAAGCTTAAGAAGGATAAGAGTTTTGCAAGGGCTGTTAGAAGAGATTTAATTTTTGATATAGAGAAGGTTGGTATTACTTTAGAGGAGTTTGTACAGATAGCTTTAGATGCTGTTTGTAAAATAGATAAGGAGATTGGACTATAAATACTATTTCTTTTTATCAACGAACCTTATTTCCAAATCCTTATCCAATGCGTTTGCAATTTGTACTAACTTATCAAAACATACATTTCTTTTACCGTTCTCTATTTTACTAATAGTTGTTCTAGCGATTCCTGATTTAATAGATAGTTGACTTTGAGTGAGATTAAGTTCTTCTCTTAGTTCTTGGATTTCTCTGAGAGCAAGGCGTTGTCTTATTCTCTTGTCTTGTTCTATTAGCTCTTCTTCTGTAAACCAATCTTTTCTAGCTTCCTCCCATGGAATTAACTTATTCTTATTCATTTTTTTAGCTTAATAAATTATCTCTTCTTTTTTTAGCTTTCTCTATTTCTTTTAGAGGTGTCTTTTGACTTTTCTTTTTAAATACAGATAGTATGACGATTGAATTGTTGTGGTAGCAGTATATACATCTATACAAGTTTTTCTGTTTTACTCTGAGCTCAAATAGATTGTAATTAGAAAGTTTTCGAGCTTGAGGATAACTTAAAGATCCATATTTGTGAAGAAGAGAAAATAGTTCGTCAAATGCTTCTCTCACTGGTGTAGGTAAGGTTTGTATATCTTTCTCTGCTTTCGTTTCTAAGAAAATGTTTTTACTGTGATATTGTGCCATATATGGAACAATTAGTCAAATAATGTTCCATTGTATGAGAGTATGATGAATTATTTATTAAATGCGATTGAGTTATTAACTAAAACTTTAGTATAATAGACCTATCGGGGTGTAGTTCAGATGGCTAGAACGCTTGCATGGGGTGCAAGAGGTCGCTCGTTCAAGTCGAGTCACCCCGACCATTTCTAGAACTCATTCCACAGCAGCTGGTTTGTTACCTCATGATGATATATAACTTCTGATCTTTTAACAGTTTTTCCTAAAGCTTTTGGACACATATCTGCTACTGTTTGTTTAAGATCTATATATGTATCTTTAGTCTCTTCACCAAATATCTCTGTTGTAATTTTACTCCTCTTAAATGCTTGAATTGCATCATTAAAATCATCAGGTAGAGTCTTAGTTCTTGGTTGTATCCCCTTTTTAATTTTTTGTTTAGGACCCTCTAAACCTACCTTAAGGAGTGTATAGTACAGCATATATGGATTAGCATCAGGTCCTACAGACCTCACCTCAATTCTAGCTGAATTTTCATTAGCTAAAGGTATACGAATCATAGCAGTACGGTCAACAGGGGAGAATTTAATTTGGTTTGGTGCTTCAAAGTGTGGGTCTAATCTTCTGTAAGCATTTACACTTGAGTTTAGGACCAAAGAAATATCCGCTGCTTTACCTAGAAGTCTATCTATAAAGTCATACCCTAATTGTGATAGACCGTGTGCATCACTCTTTTTGTAAAATACATTCTTTCCACTTTTTTCGATAGATATATTAGTGTGCATACCACTACCATTAATACCCATGATAGGTTTTGGTAAGAATGTAGCAGTCATTTCTAAATTCTCTGCAACCTGTCTTGCAACCAGTTTGTATAGCTGTATTTGATCAGCAGCAATATCAATCAATGCGTGTTTGTAATTTAACTCAAACTGGGAAGGAGCTACTTCTGGATGGTCCTTTTCATTCTCAAAAGCTAATGCCCTGTGTGCTTCAGCAGTAGAATCAATAAATATCCTTAATCTATCCATTGGTAAAGAGTGGTAGTATCCACCAGAAGAGGCTAGCTTAAACCCCTCTCTTTCATCAAAATTAACTTCAGCATCGAGGCTCTCGACTAGTATTCCCTCTATCTCATTTGCTCCTCTTACAAGATACTTCTTGTCTTTGAAAAGGTCGTCTAAGTAAAGCTTTAATCTAGACCTAAAATCAGAAGGATGAGGTGTACCATCTCTTTTATATATCTCTGCAAATATGAGTACCTTACCAGGTCCGAATATGTCTCTTGGAAGCCAGTAGAATGATGTCCAATCTATTTTAAGTTTTAAATCAGATTCATTTACCTGGGTAAATCCTCTAACCGACGAACCATCAAAGGTGAGGTTATCATATGAATCTAATATAAAGTCTTTGTTGTAATCTAGCATATGGAATTTACCCTCAATATCTGTAAAGGCTACAGTTACCGCCTTAATTCTTTTTTCCTTGGCTAAGTAATCTAGGTAGTATTTTCTTAATTCATCGTCTGGTTTACCGAAATTCTTAATTCTTTTTTCTTTTGCCTCTTTGTTTAATTTCTCTAACTCATTGTATGAAAGTGCTAGGAAATCTCTTAGTGGGGTATCCATTATATTTATTTTTATTAAATTAATCCTTAAAGGGTATCAGTTAATATTTAACTATGCAAGAATAACTAGAGTTAATTTTAATAAGTTTATGCTAAAATGTAATAT
>WOZL01000016.1 GCA_011620305.1 Candidatus Dojkabacteria bacterium
TTGAAAGATGCAGATCAATATTGAATACTGGTGTAAGCATCTCTTCAGTAATTTCTTTCTCTGCTATTTCCTTCAAACATTTGGTAAACTCTTTCCAACTACCCTCTTTAACAGTAAATCCCCCAGCCTGTTCATGTCCTCCAAATCTCTCTAGATATTCACTACATTTCTCTAATGCATTTGTAATATTAAAGCCTGATATACTTCTTGCAGAGCCTTTAATTTCTCCATTTGCTTGAGTAGCTACTACAGTTGGTCTATTAAATTCTTCGTTTAACTTTCCTGCTACTAAGCCTACTATACCCTCATGCCATTTATCTCCTAGAACACACAATATTTTTTCATCTAACTCTATCATATCTTTGGCAGATAATAGGGCTTCACCTGTCATCTTCTGTCTTTCATAGTTAAGATAATCTAGTTTTGAAGCTAGTTGAGTACATGTATTAGGGTCGTGGCTTACAAGTAGTTTAACTGCGTCAATTGCACTATCTATACGTCCTGAAGCATTGATACGAGGCCCTATGATAAAGCCTAAGTGGTATGTATCTATTTGATTAATATCTACTTCAGCTTTCTCAATTAAAGCTTTTAATCCTAATCTCTCTCTCTGTTTAATTTGCTCTAATCCGTACTTAACTACTGCCCTATTTACTGACTTTAGTTCCATAATGTCGGTAATTGTTGATAGAGCTACTAAATCTAATCCCTTTGTGTCTCTATCTATAGTTTCATCCATTCCTACCTCCGCTTTTATTGCTTGCACTAAAAGAAATGCTACATATGCTCCACAAACTTCTACATCTGCATACTCATGTTTAGGATATCTCTGATGCACTAGTGGGTAGTCTACATCTTTATCAATATCTTCTGGTACCTGATGGTGGTCCGTTATTACAAAATCTACTTTTTCATCTTTAAGATATTTATTAATTAACTCCTTATCTCTTACACCACAATCTACTGTTATGATTAAATCAGCTCCCATATCTATACACTCATCTACAGAAGAATCAGTTAATCCATATCCTTGATCTACTCTGCTTGGGATAAAGGGTAGTACTTCTATTTTTTTATCTAAATGTTTTGATAGTTCTCTATACAGAAATTCCCAAAGAATTGTAGTTGCACATATACCATCAGCATCGTAGTCACCATGTATTACAATTTTTTTATCATTCTCTACAGCCTCTACAATTTTCTTAGCAGCCTCTTTAGCTCCATATAGTTGTTTGTAATCGGGGATATTCTCTAGTTTAGGATTTAAGAATTTATCAATATCATCTATTTCCCTTAACTTTAAGATATGTTCAGATACCTCTTCTAATCCTACTGTCTTATCTGGCCATATCCATTTTTTATTACTCTGTAAACTCACTGTTAGCAAATTTTTTAATTAAATCGTATGAAAAACCTTTCCTCTGTAGATATGATATCTTCTTTCTATCTTTCATATCTAATTTTTCATTCTTGTATCTTTTGAAATATGTCTTTTTAAGAATATCATACTCATCCTCTATTAACTCATCACAAACCTTTTTTGCAATCTCTTTATCTACTCCCTTACCTATTAATTCAGATACTAATACAAATTTACCTCTTGGTTTATTTTTAATTCTACTTTCTACAAAAAGAGTAGCATAGTTCTCATCATCCAGGAGATTTATATCTTTCAGATGCTCTACTATTTCATCAAATATCTTCTCAAAGTCTATATCAGCAACCTCATCATACCAATCTCCTTTCTTTTTATACTGTAAATCTCCTAAATATCTTTTTAACTGAAAAGTAGTTTTGGGTGCTCTAGATAGGTACTTAATAGCTCTGTCTAAAAATCTCTGTTTTAATTCTTGAAAGAGAATTTGCTGTAAAGTTTTTTCATCTAATTCCTTACCTTTATACAGATTGAATTTGGTAAGAGTATTAGATGATATCCCCACTAAAAACTGATCGTCTATATACAGATTAAATCTAGATACATTTCTCTTTTGTTGCTCAATTTTGGTAATAGTCACCTTACTATTTAGCCTTCGCTCTAACTTCCTTTTCTATCTTATCTCTAAGCTTCTTATCATTTTTAAGCTCTTCAATAGAAGCCTCTCGACCTTGAGCTAACTGCTCACCTCCATATTTATACCAAGCACCTGACTTCTCAACTACTCCCAGTTCAACAGCAGCATCTAAGATACTACTCTCTTTATCAATACCCATTGGATATATCATATCAAACGTAGCCTCCTTAAATGGTGGAGCCATTTTATTCTTAACAACCTTAACTCTTCTACTGTGTCCAATTACTTTTCCATCTTTCATAATCTTGTCTCTCTGTCTAATATCCAAACGTACAGAAGTATAGAATTTTAGGGCATTACCACCAGTAGTTGTCTCTGGGTTACCGAACATAATGCCGATCTTCATACGAAGCTGGTTAAGAAAGATTATGGTAGTTCCTGTTTTACCAGTAATTGCTGTCAACTTTCTTAATGCTTGAGACATAAGTCTAGCTTGAAGACCCATATGACTATCTCCCATCTCACCCTCTATCTCTGCCCTAGGAGTTAATGCAGCTACTGAATCTACTACAATTACTCCAAATGCTGCAGACCTTACTAAGGTCTCTAAAATCTCTAAAGCCTGTTCACCAAAATCTGGTTGGGAGATATATAGCTCTTCAATATTCAAACCTATATTCTCTGCATATTTTGGATCTAAAGCATGCTCTGCATCTATGAATGCTACTGCCTCTCCCATCTTTTGGGCTTCAGCAAGTATATGCATAGCTAATGTAGTTTTACCCGAAGATTCAGGACCATATATCTCGACGATTCTACCCTTAGGTATACCTCCTATACCTAGAGCAATATCTAAAGAAAGAGCTCCCGTTGGTATTACATCTACATCTATTCTCTCCTTACTTCCAAATTGCATAATGGAGCCTTTACCAAACTGCTTCTCAATCTGCTTTACAGCTACTTCTATAGCTTTTTTCTTTCCAGTAGTATCCTTACTCTCAGCTTTACTTTTTGTTTTAGTAGAAGCTTGTTTCTTTGTTGTTGCCATGTTCAAAATATGAAAATTAAAATATATTAGAGGATAGCCCAGAGGGGGTAGAAAGTCAAAGATTTTGCTTTCTTATTTAATTAATTTTTACTCTACAATATTAGCTAAATTATCAACAAAAGCCTCTCTTAATTCCTTATCCTTTCTTATATACCTAGCAACCTCTATCTGTATAGCGGGGACTCTTAACTCAGAAGCTACTATCTCTGTTAATGTCTCTTGATTATTTTCTGGTAATCTTAAAATCAGTATATTAAGATCTTTTAATTCCCCCTGGTTTAATTTCTCTGAGACCTCATTTGCTAAAGCCATTGATTTTCTAAATCTAGTTTTGTAGTAAATAGCAACATCTATCATATGCTCATCGCTTAAACCATGTATATCCAAGAATGCTTTTATGCTATTCTCTTTAACTATCTTCCTAACCTCTCTCTTGTATGGATTATTTTTCTTGTGATAGTTAGGGTCGTAATCTACCTGATCTTTAATATATATACCAAATGCTTTAGTTTTTCTACATATATCCCTAACTATATCATCGGTATACCTCTCTTGTACTTTATATTTTTTTACCAAACTTGGCCTTCTATGCGGATATGGGTGTGGTGCTGAGAAAAGAAACTTTTTCTTGCCCTGTATACTCTCGTACTTTTTCATATTTATAGCTTATCATATGTAAAAAATTCTGTCATTTCTGATGCCCAATTTTAATTGACAAGTAGGAATAATTAATGTGATTATGGGGAGGAATATATAATTTTTTTAATATTTTAGATGGATACAATTCAACAAATTTTAGGTGAGTTTGATAGTAATTTGCCTGCTACTACAAGTACTGTAGATGAAGATGTGTTGTTAGGGATGTTAACAACCTTAGGAATAGCTATTGCGATAGTAGTGTTATTTATTATGCTTACGGTATATATTTACAAATCCTTAACTTTATTTAAAACAGCAGAAAGATTAGGTCACCCTACCCCTTGGTTAGCTTGGATTCCTTTTGCAAGAATATACCTTCAATTAGAATTAGGTAATATGAATCCTCTCTTCCTTATCCTCTATGTCTCTCCCTTCCTTATCGGTGCTCTTTCAGCTTTACCAAACATCGGTTCTCTATTTACATTTTTAGGCACGGGTGTTTCTACAGCTATAGTAGTTGTTAATGCTATTACATTTATGAATATCTCTAAGAGAAGAGGGTATGAC
>WOZL01000059.1 GCA_011620305.1 Candidatus Dojkabacteria bacterium
TTTAATAGTTCAAATTGTAGTTTCAGCTCTATTAGTTGTTTCTGTACTACTCCAGAATCGTGCCGAAGGTCTTGGTAAGATGTTTGGTGGTGGTGGAGAGGTTTTTAGAACTAAAAGAGGTTTAGAAAAGTTCCTATACTACTTTACAATAGCACTCGTTGTTATCTTAGTTGTACTATCACTAACGCTACTTAAGTTAGCAGAGTAATATGTCCAAATCCAAGCAGAAAATCAGTAAGGATAAAAGGGTCTCTATGAAAGAGGCTTTTGATAATGTTACTGATAGGGTAACAAAGAAAAGAACCGTACGTAATGGAAAGCGTAAGAAGAATCCAGTCAGAGATTTCTTTTGGAATTACCCTGATTTACTTGTTAGAATTTGGAATTTAACATCACCTTTAAGTACAATACTTCTTTTTCTAATATTAGGGTTAGGCCTTTTTTCATTCTTAAGGAGTGATACATTTGCAGAGAAAGTGTCGTCTAGAGAGTTGAGCTACTATGTCGAAGGTAGAGTTGGTGCTATTTCTACATTTAATCCCCTATTTACTAATCAAAATGATATTGATAAGACTATACAGGAGCTTGTTTTTGAGAAGTTTGTGTATATAGATTCAACAGGTAAGATTTTACCTGGTGTAGCTACTGATTGGGATATTTCAGATAGTGGTAAGAAGTATGTATTTGATATAGCTCTTGATCATACTTGGAGCGATGGTACTCCACTTACTATGGATGATATACTTTTTACTTTTAATACAGCAATTGCTTTACATGATGATCAAGGTTACGATACTGTAGCTTCTAGTTTAGCTGATGTTGATATTGAGATTGTAGATAACGATACTATTCAGTTTACTTTACCTGAAACAAATTCTGTATTTCCTGAGTTAACTTCTGTATATATTGTTCCTAAACATATTCTTGAGGGGGTCTCATTGTATGAAATGCCTTTTGATAGGTTCTCAAGAAATCCTGTGGGTTCTGGTCCGTATAGGATATATAGGAGTGAACCGAATATAGTATATTTAGAGGCCTCTGAGTATTATCAACCTACTCCTAATATCTCTAATATAGTTATGCGTGTCTACTCGGATATGGGAAAGCTAGAATCGGCATTTAGAAATGGATTACTGGATGCTGTAGTTGTACCTAATGATGAGAGGTCAGATTTCGTTAAGGAGTATTCCTCTTACAATTCATATAGATTAGATTTACCATATAGACAAAGAAATCTTTTCTTTAATTTAAGAAAAGAGAAAATACAAAATGACTCTTTAAGGAAGGGTTTAAGTATGTTGATAGATAAGGAGAGGCTTTTAGAGGAGTCAGGTATTAATGGAGAGATTGCTACTGGCCCTATCTATGAAGAATCTTGGGCATTCTCTGATGAAGTTGAATATCCTACTTACAATCCTGAGAAGGCAGTAGAAATACTTAAGAATGGTGGATATACCAAGAATGAGGATAATGGGTATTTTGAAACTGAGGATGGTAAATTGTTAACTGTAACTGTTAGTTATTTAGATAATGAGATTAACACTCATCTCTTAAATACACTTGCCTCTCTTTTGAAAGAGGAAGGTGTAATACTAAACTTAGAAGCACTTACCTACTCTCAGCTTACACAGGAGATACTTGCTACTAGGAATTTTGAAGTATTAATGTATGAGATAGAGCTAACTGTTGATCCTGATCAGTACAATCTATGGCATTCTTTGCAGAAGGATTATCCTAACCTTAATCTTTCTGGATATGAATTTAGTCGTGTTGACATTATTCTGGAAGAAGCCCGTAGAGAGTTTGATAAGGGAAAGAGAAAAGAGAGGTATGCTTTGTTTCAAAAGTATTTAATGGCTGATGCTCCTGCAATATTTTTGTATAGACCTTCATATCTTTATGTTGTTAGAGAGGGTGTAAGTGGTATACAGTATGATGATATTGTAAGACTTGAGGATATATATAGAAATATTTGCACTTGGGAGTTTGAGAAGTAAATATTTTTGTTCTATTTTATCTCTTTAACAAAATTGTATGGAGACTGTATCAAACATATTAGATTATACTAAGCAAGTTCCTGAAAAGGTTAAGAGTGGGGATTTTGTTTATTATATTTTCCCGAATCCCCAGAAATTCTTAAGCAATTTAGTAAATCAGGGGTATTTACTTCATGGGACCAGTAGAAAAATAGAAGAGGAACTTATCCCACAACAAGAATACGATGAAGCAAAAAAATTTGGGAACCAAAAAGCGATATATCTTACTTCCGATCCATTGGTTGCAATTTTTACCGCTTTAACAGGTGGTGTAAACGAGATAGATGCACGAAGAAATTCTATTAGATCAAAACGAGGTGAAGATGGTAATTATGAATATATAGAAACCTATTTCGCAGTTTCTGATCCAGTTAAAGTTAGTGAGAAGGGGTATGTATATATTTTTAATAATAATGTCACAGATGCAAATGAAAATAACGAATATATCTCAAGAAAGCCCATTAAACCACTTATGATAATACAGGTTGAAAGGAAAGATTTCCCCTACAAGATTGAAAAGATAGCTTAAAAGTGCCAAGGGGGGGATTTGAACCCCCACCCATTTTACTGGACTACGCTCTGAACGTAGCGTGTCTGCCAGTTCCACCACCTTGGCAATCCTTTAGTTAAGAGCATATTCTATCATGAGGGTTGACTACTCATCCACTTTTGAAGTGAGTGTAACAATAACTTCTTTTTTCTCTTCATCCTTAGGCTCACTGTTCTCTTTACCACTGTCAGTATCTGGATCAAATTTCTTAAAGTCTTTAAGGAAGTCTCTCTTTGTAAAAATCTGCTCTTTTTTATCTTCCTCTTTATCACTCTTTTCTTCATTTTTCTTTTTACTCTTCTTTCTATTTTTCTTCTTGCTAAATATTTTCCCTTTCTTCTTTTTCTCAACCTCTTTCTTCTCTTCTTGTCCTCCCAATAGTTCCCTTAGTGTTTTCTCTTCTTTAGTACTTCCATTGTTCATTTTCTCGGCAACTTCTCTCTCAGCATCTTTTTCTTTTTTAGATCTTAGTACAGTAAAGAATAGAGTTGTTAGTATGATGCCGAGTAAAAGGAATGAAATAACTGTTATCAGTAAATCAGGGTTATTTATTATAGTATTAGGTAATTCCTGTATGGATAAATCCTTGAAAGAGAAATAGATCTGATTACCATCATTAGATGTGTTTTTGATAACTCCTTCAGTTCCATACTCCATTACAGCAGCCTCACTTGGGTTACTAGCATAGCCAGCCTTACGAGTATATCCATATATTGTATATATACCTCCAGATACAGTATCAAAACTAATAGAAGTTTTCCAATTACCCTCTTTATCTATATTAGCTATCTTCGTATCATTGTAAGCCCCTACTGATACAGTAAGTATTATCTCACTGTTAGCCAATCCAGTTCCTGAAAGTATCAAACTGTTATCCTCAAATGTTGGAGCTTTTAATATTGGTGGCCTTGGTATTACAACAATATCATACTCCAAAACCTTAGTAGCACCAATTGAGTCTACAAACCTAAACTTTAAACGATGCTTACCAATACTTAGTGAAGGCAAAGAGTAAGGACTAGAGATAGTTTTATAACCACTCTCATCAATATCTAATTCAACTCCTACTTGGTCTTCTGATGGATCTCTAAATGTAATGATATGACTTGGGTTATCTGTATACTCTGGTATAGATATATTCAATTCATTCTCAATATTCTCTACTCTCTCTTGTTCTATCTCTTCCTGAGAGGTAACTTCAGGCTCATTCTCTCCCAAAAGTTCATCTACAGTCATATCTTGTGCAAAAAGAAGAGATGTTGTAGATAGTAAGAAAATTGTTGATAGTAAGAATTTTTTCATATAGGCAGTTAATAATATTACGTTAACTATTGTATAGAGTATTATACAAAATTTCTAGTCTGCTATCTTATCTATAAATAATACACCATCTAAATGATCTACCTCATGCTGGACAACTCTGGCGTTTAAACCAGTAAATCTTCTATTAATTTTGTTGCCCTCTCTATCTATATATTTAACCTTAATTTTTTTGTATCTTTCTACATTATCTTCAACATTTGGGACACTCAAACAGCCTTCAATATCTATATCTGTTTTGTTTCCAATATTTTTAACTACTGGATTAATTAATACCTCAAACTCTTCCGTATCGTAATTAAATATGTATGAGACTCTTTTATTAACTCCTACCTGTGG
>WOZL01000086.1 GCA_011620305.1 Candidatus Dojkabacteria bacterium
ATATTTATATTAGCAGATATGTAAAAGAAAAAGAAATAATATAGAAAATGTTATATACAATATCTTTGCATTTAGCACCAACTTATAGTATATTATTCAAAGACTATTATTAATTTAGTAGACACTACATTGATTAAAGTAAAAAATGAGAACTTTGCCCAATACCATGAAGATTTTCTAGAAGACCTAAAAAAGAAAGGTCGGGCAGAATCTACTGTTATAGCCTACTCTAAAGATATTGAGCAATTACTCAACTTCTTCTCAGAAAAGGGCATACTTAAGTTAGATGATGTAACCATAGAGGACCTTGAAGCATATAAAAAACATTTACAGGATAACAACTACACACCCAAGAGTGTTTCTAGGAAAATAAATAGTACTAGAACCTTTTTTAAATACTTAGTATCTGTAGGTAAACTATCTGATAATCCATCAGATAAATTAGCACATCCTAAATTTGAAACTAAGCCACCAAGAGTACTATCAGAAATGGAGTATAGAGCACTAAGAGATGTAAGTAGATCTGATACTAGACTCTACTCTATCATTGAAATATTGCTACAAACAGGTATTAGAATTGGAGAGTTAGCTTCTCTTACTATCGATGATATTAAGACAAAGGATGTTAATGGTAAGAAATTACACTATCTATATATAGCTCCTTACGGTAGTCATGATGCAAGGAGAGTTCCTCTTAATAAATCTGCTAAGAAAGCTATAGACGATTATTTAGAAATTAGACCTGAGACAGAAGACCCTACTCTATTTATTACTAAAAATGGTAGACCTCTGCTTGTTAGAAATATTAGGACTACAATAGATAAGGCATTTGAGAGAGCAGGTATTAAGAATGCTAAGGTCAATGACCTTAGAAATACATTCATAGCTCATCACTTAGCTAATGGTGTAAGTTTGGTAACTGTTTCTAAATTAGTAGGTCATAAGAGGCTATCTACTACCGAGAAATATTTAGGTTTGGTTGGAGATTCTAAACCTGAGACTGAAAAGAGTTTGAAGGAGTTATAAAGTCGTAATCTAGAACAATTCTTTTTTCCCCTGTTTCAATATTACTCGTTGAGATATAAAAACAAAGTGAAATAGTGAATGGTGGGAGTAGATGGACTTGAACCATCGACCGCGGCTTTATAAGAACCGTGCTCTAACCACCTGAGCTATACTCCCATACTGTGGTGATTTTACCAAAATTTAAGAGAAATTACACCATCTAATCTAAAAACTCATAGGAGGAAACCTCCCAGGACTCTGCTGAGGAGCCTCTTTAGGTTTGTCTAAATCCGCCCTTCTTTTAATATCTGCATTAACAACATTAACATCTCTACCATACTTAGTCCTAGACATCTTCTTTATTAAATCTACAACCTCTCTGTTAACAGGCATATCGTAACCAGACATAGGATACTTACTACCGTAAAGAGCATTAAGAGAAAAAGGACCAGGATATGAACCATTGGTAAGCATCTTAACATAGTAATGACCTAAACCTTGATTGATAAGGTCCTCTGCTGTAAGAAGAGGTTCAAACTGAGGCTCTAAGAACTTCCCATCCTCTGCACTACAACGAGCTATAAATAGTGAACCAACGTTACCAAAAACAGCATCCTTAATATTATCAGGCAACTGGCCAATATACTGATGAGCCATAGTAAGATTTAACCTATACTTTCTAGCCTCAGAAAGAATTGTACAGAAATCATCCGTAGCAAAATTCTGAAACTCATCTGCATAGAAGAAGAAATCTTTTCTACTACCCTCAGATGCACTCTCTCTACTTAAAGCTGCAGCCAACATCTTCTGTACTAGTAAAAGACCTAAGAACTCCATATTCTCTTCACCTATTAAACCCTTCGAAAGATTTACAATTAATATCTTCTGATTATCCATAACATCCCTAAAATCAAAAGATGATTCAGATTGACCAATAATATTTCTAATTGCGAGATTAGTTGTAAACTTATCAAATTTAGAGATAAAGTAACCTAAACTCTCTGATTTTGTCTTTTGATCTGTCTTAGCAACCTGATCAACCCAATATCTCTTCACTAACTCATCTTGGATAATGGGTAACCACTTCTCCTTAACCCACTGTTCGTCCTGTAAGATACGTACAACCTCAACAAGGGTAGAACCCTTCTCTGACATAGCAGTAAGCATAGAGTTACGTACAGCCTGCTGGAACATAGGTCCAGCAAAGCCTTGGTTGTTTGGATCAAACATACGTATGAGAAGTGCGATAAAGCTATTAACTATCTGATGCTTATGCTGCTCATTGTAATACTCCATAATATTTAAACCAAAAGGTCTATCAAAATCTGCTGCATTGAAATAGATAACATCCTCTGCTCTCTCAGGGGGAATTCTTTCTAGAATCATCTCAGCTGTATCACCATGAGGATCTACAAAACACACACCATCACCGTTGTAGATATCTTGGATAATCATACGAGTCATAAACCAAGATTTACCAGTACCCGTTTGACCCAAGATATATGCATGCCTTCTCCTATCATCTCTCTCAAAACATATCCTCTGTATCTTTCCTCTATACTCATTATTACCTAACCATATTGTATCAATACTGTTAATATCCTGACTTATCTCATTAGAGGCAGGCAACTCTCTAGATAGAAGCCAATGGATATTAGGAGTTGTAATATCCTTATTAGGCATATGATATATAGCTGCCAACTCTTGAATATTTAATACAGTCTTAACATCTAAAGGAGTTCTGCGATATATAACATCATGCATAAACTCTTCCTTACTCCTTTTATTAACCTTCTTTTTCTTAAAAGCGTTAATACCAGGATTATTAAACTGATCAAAAGCTCCAACAATATTATCTAAATGCATCTGAGCTAACTCCTTTGTAGGTGCACTAGTAACTATACGAATATCTGTTAAAAATCCAGCTTTAGAAATCTTTTTACTTACAGCTTCTAACTTCTCTTTTGGGACATCTATCCTACTCTTTTCTGGATCTGCATTATTAGACTCAACCTTACTCACAAAACTCTGCCCTCCCTTTCTCCACTTACTGTTAGTGGGGGTAATTACAATCTGTACCATAGCACCTTCACTATCTGACATCTTACTCATACTACTCAAAATGTTGGAAAGTGGATCACCTTCAAAATCTTCAGCAGTTCTAATAGGGAAGTAATTCTCCTCCTCTAATTCTAATCTTGTATATTCAACATGAGTATTTACATCAAAGATATTATAATCATCGACCTTCTTTACATCAGCATCTTGATAGCTACCTAAAATCTGTTTCTCAACCATTTCAGATAGTCTTTTAGGACAGTGAACATAGAAGCGTATCTCTCCTGGTATAGCCATTATCTCAAAACTAATAGAGTTTGCTACAGTAAAGAATTTCGCTAGACCTTTACCCTTACCTCCAATACTTGCAAGATTAGCAAACATCTTCTCTGCCTCCCCTATCTCTATCTCATTTGTTCGAGGAACTCTAACCTCAAAAAGAGTCCAATTCTTTGATTTCTCATCTCTATCTTTTTTAGCTAATCTTTTCTTAACAACAAAATATACCGTTATCAGAGTACCTATAAAGAGAAGGATAAAAGTAATCCATCCCCATGGTATAGTAAAATCTCTAGCGTTGTAGCTATCACTAGGATACTCTCTTTGGGTACCTGGTTGAATACTCTCTGAGGGCATAGGGCCTACCTGAGAATATATTTCTTCTGTAGAAAAATGTTTAAATGCCATACTGAGTATAGTTTATCATAGAATATATTTATTGAGAATTTTAAGGTTTAGTTTTTAGAAATGTTTCTAATATCTAAACTGTAAGAACCTTCACTCTTTTGATCTAAAAGTCCACCAAATTCATTAGTATGAGTAGTCACTACACTATTATCACCAAAATCTCTTTGCATTGCTGAATAGCTTTGAGGTGTAGGATTTTGAGAAACATTTTCATTGTTATCTTCATAGGGAACATGAATTGGTTCTCTCTCAACTTTCTGTGTATATGAACCCCCCCCCTCGATACTATTTCCAGAGGTTTGTTCAACTGATTCACTCTTAGTATTTATTTGTTCTACTTTTGGATTCATATTAGTAGGGACAGTAAATCCATTAAATTTATTACTCATAACCTATAACATTATACCATGTGCTTTCTCTTTATTCTAGCCATCTGCCTTTTTACATCCCTCTCCTTCTCTAAATCTTTCTTCTGGTATTTTCTTTTCCC
>WOZL01000036.1 GCA_011620305.1 Candidatus Dojkabacteria bacterium
ATAATAATTTTTATTGCTTCTTTATGAAAGAAAAAGTTGAAAATCTAAAGAGAGAGGCCTCAATATTAGCTCAAAACGAAAGTTTTGTGCATCATGAATGGTATCTAGATCAACATTTAGAAATAGTGGAACAGCTATCATTGGAAATAGCTGAGAACTATGAACCAGATATGTATTTAGTATTAGGTTTGGTATGGATACATGACTATGCTAAGACAGTAGGTATAAGAGATGACAAGGATGTTATTTCTAGAAGTAGAGGACTTCTTTTAGATTTAGGCTTTGAAGAAGAGTATATAAACAAATTGATTAATCTACTCGAAATCTTTGAAAGAAAAGATCCTGATGAACTTCGTAACTCCCCTATTGAAGTACAGATAGTGTCTAGTGCTGATGGGGCTTCACATATGATTGGTACATTTTATCAAAGATATGTATATGAAAATCCTGATACACCTTTTGATGAGTTAATGGAATCTAATCTTAGGAAGCTGAATAAGGATTGGAATAGAAAAATTGTTTTACCTGAAGTTAAAGAGAAATTACATGAGAGGTATGAATTTTTAAGAGAGAGTTTTGGAGAAATACCTGAGAGGATACTGAGTTAGTTATTGTATTATTATTTATATAACCAAGAATATCTACTGTTAGGGTTATTCTTTATAGTCTGAAGGTATTCATCCATTACAGAAGATTCTATATCTTTGTAATCTTCTCTATCACCAAATTTTAATCTTGTTCTATATTTGATTATACAAAATATACTTGGGAGTATAGTATCTCCATAAAATATTTCCCAATAATATTTATTATAAGAAGGTGAATTGGGTTGAAGTTCATAATACATAACATCTGCTATTTCCAGAGCAATATCAGAAGTCATATGATCTCTTCCTTGTGTAGAATTTGAAGTGATGGCTAGAGCATATTCGTGTAGCTCTCCCGGTTTGTCACTTGAGGGTGGTCTGTTTAATTTCTCCCAAATCTCCTGAGCCGACATATACTCATCTCTGCCACTTCTCATCTGCATCATTGGGATTATTTCATCTTGGATAATTGCTTGGAGTTCTTCTCCTGAATAATCTTCATACTCCTTTGCTATAGTAGCCATATATAAAGCATAACTACCAATTTCAAAATCTAGGGTTTCCAAAAACTGTATATAATAAGTTATTGGCAGTATTTCTCTATCTGGCGGAGAGGACAGGATTCGAACCTGCGGTACAGTTTGACCCGTACGTACGCTTTCCAAGCGTATCCTTTCGACCACTCAGGCACCTCTCCATATGGCGTACCTGGCCGGAATCGAACCGACAACCTACTGCTTAGAAGGCAGTTGCTCTATCCGATTGAGCTACAGGTACACGACAAGGACATTTTATCAAGAAATCGATATTTTTTGAATACCAATCACTATTCCTCTACAGTATACTTATCTACTGTAAGATTAATTCTACCCTGTCTAGAAGGAAAATACCTAAAAGCATCAGGGAAATTCTCAGGTTCAAAATTGGTAATAGGAGCTTTATCAGCAGTGAAACTAAGACCTCTAATATACTCAACACCCTCTTCCCAACGCATACCCTGAAGATCAGTAATAATCTTATCTTTATCAACAGAAGGCTCTACAGAACTAGCTGCAGTTAATGTAATCTTAACTTCCCCACCCTCTTCATTTACTGATAACTCCTTCTCTATATCCCCAGTTAAAGTAAGATCTAACCCTTCCCCACTCTCAAAAAGATTTTGATTCTTAGCAGCCTCGGTTAACAGATCATTTAGCCCCTCATCTACACCCTGAGTGTAATAGTATGTAGCAGAAGACTCAACCTCTAAAGAAACATCCGAAGAGTTTGTCTCAGTACCGATAGCTACTGCAGACTTAATACTACCCTCTTTCACTCCAGATTTAATAGTACTCTCTATTATCTCCCAACCATTACCTACATCTTTTAGAGAGCTCTGAGCTTCATCTTTAGCAAGTTTAGTTAACTCTTCAACCTTACCATTAACATCCTGTTGAGAAAGAACAGTATACTCTTCTTTAGAACCACCAGTAAAAGCTGAGGGATTAACTCCAAACAACTGATCTGAATCATATCCAGATACACTAAAATATTGTCCAGAAGGGATATTATACTCTTCTCCAACTTCAATTGCTTCAGCAGTTACTACTCTTAAACCACCATTACATGTTAGTGTAGTAGAACCAGTTAAAACAAACCCTTTACCATCCCCTAGATTAATCTGTTGGCCAGAAGACAAGTCTATCGGTTGATTCTCTTCAGTACAACCACCAGAGTTAATATATGAAAGTTCTACACTACCAGTAGCCTTCTCTCCCCTAAAAGCAGTACCAGTAGCATCAACAGTATCTGAAACACTCTTAGTAACAGTTTCTTTCTTGATGGGGATTTCTAAATTCTCAAAATCAATCTCATTAATATTCTCATTACCTGTAAATGTTTTCTCTACCTCTACTGGTTTAGATTCTATAAAGATTGTAACTCTAACATATGGAGCTAATCTGAAATACAGTAGGAAGAAAAGAATAACTACAACAACTATTGGGATAATAATTTTAGGAAGAATCTTTACAAATTTACCCTTAACATTTCTGTTTTTTCTTTGATTAGACTCTTTAACCTTAATCTTCTCTGGTTTACTACTCTTTTTACTACCAATACTCCTAAAGAAATCTATAAAGGCATCAAACTTAGCACTAAAATCAAAAGGCTTTTTCTTACTAGGCTTGGGAATATCTTTAAGGTCAACCTTTGTTAAATCCCCTTTTTCCTCTTCGATATCAGAATCAACAACAAACCCTAAGTCACTTTTTTCTTCCTCTTCCTTGATTTTGCTTCTCTCAATCTTACTTTTATCTAATACAGAATTAATCCTATCTTCAAAAGATGTAATATTTTCAGATTTATAATCCTTAGGAAGTTCACTCTTCGAGGACTCTGAGAATTTTTTAAGTCTGTTAATATACATCTCTTGAGCATCTTTCCATACATCATCTGAAGGTAAACCGGGTGTATCTACTACTGGGGTACCTGCTAATTTTGCATTTCTAATACCTGAGGGATTAGCAGGAATTTGTAAAACTAAAAGAGCCTCTTTCTCATCAGCACTATCTAAAAGGACTTTTAAATTAATTGAGCTAATTAAAATATCAGAATCTTCTACAAAACTAACAACAATTTTATTAGCTTTTGTATTAGAAATTTCTCTAACAACATCAATTAACTCATCTGAGCTTTTTACTACAATTTTTTCAATTTGTTCTCTTTTCTCTTCCATATTAGTTCCCACCAACTATACTTATATCTAATTTCTCTGCCTCTTGGTCATATGCAAACTTTGCCAAGGAAGCAGGAGTAATATCATATATATGTTTAAGTTTACCACTACTATCATTAATATTTGAAAGTAAATCAGGTGTAAAAGTTTTTATCTGAGGAACTACTGGAAATGGTAAAAGTTTCTTCCAAGGGAATTCTAGCATGACTTCTTTCATCTCTGGTAGTAAAGCTCCACCTCCACATAGATATACTTGAGCAGGAAAAACATCAACATCATCACATGATTCTAAAGCAGCTTTTAATGTCTTCATCCAAAGCTTAGCAGTATTGTAACAAATAGTTTGAATTTTCTTACTCATCTCAGGAGTTAACTCCTTATTTGAGTATTTTATTTTTCTCTGTTCTGCATATCTATACTCAAGATCTAAAAGTTTAGATATCTCTTTAGTGAATACTCTACCTCCGAAACCGAACATCTTGGTTTCTGTTACATTACCCCTCTCAACTACAGCTACATCTGTAGTACCACCACCGATATCTATGAATATTGCATTGAAATCGGAGTCTGAAGATCCTGAGAATGCTCTAGCTACTGAAAACGGTTGAGATACAATACCTAGTAACTCTAGTTGTAAATTTTCAGCTACTTTTTTAAGAGCTTCTACATATGTTTTAGGTGCAAAGGATGCATAAAAATGGAGTTTTACATCTTTACCTGTATATCCTATTAAACTATTAACAGGCATACCTCCTATCTCTGTACCAGTTGGAGTGATATGTAAAATATCTATATCTTCGTATTTAAGACCAATTCTCTGGCTCAGGTCTTTTCTCCCACCCTCTTCTATCTTCTCCTTAATCCTACTTATTATTTTATCTTCTTCTTTTTTAGTAAC
>WOZL01000084.1 GCA_011620305.1 Candidatus Dojkabacteria bacterium
ATAATATACAAACCTCAAAAGATACTGATATTCACAAATTACTTGAAAAATATCCAGAATACGATCCCTACTATATAGTATCCTCGTGTATAGAAGAACGTCGTGAACACATTGATAATATTTGGAGAATATATCGTTCATACGCCAGTGATCATTTTTTAAAGGAATATAAGTTACGAAACAATTTTCATTCTAGAATGTGGGAAATGTATATTGGGGCAATTTTGATTACAAATGGTATTAATTTTAAGAATAACTCACACGACAAATGGCCAGATTTTTTTGTTGAAGACACTGCTTATATTGAATGTATAGCTTGCAGAAATGCTAATTCTACTAAAAAACCTGATTATGTTCCAACACAAAAGTATGATGGTAAAGTTTCTAGCGTTCCAAGAGATCAAATGTTACTCAGAATATCTTCTGCTTTCAGAGACAAATTCCTTTCATACAAATCCAAAGAAGTAGATAGTACTATTCCGTTTGTAATTGCAATAAATAGTGGAATATTTAATCATACACAAGGAGCAGTTCTTCCTATAATATACAATTTGCTTTTTGGTATTGATTGCTTTGTAGCAAAAATTCCAAGAGATGGGACAGGACTCTCTAATATTAACTTAGATATTAGGACGAGAGAAAAAATTTTTAAGGGGAAAAAACAAAGTCCCGTAGAAGTGAATGTTTTCAAGTCGAACCAATTTTCAGAAGTAAGTGCAGTGATTTTTTCTAGTAAATTAATCATTAACTCTCCATCAGAAATGGAAGATTGGGGAAGCGATTGTTTGTTAATACCTAACCCCCATGCTAAAAACCCTATAGATATAGAAACATTTAGTTTTTTTAAAAGTCCGGAAGATGTAAGAGGTGAAATAAGAATTAATACTTGAATTTTACTCTATTAGGAATTAAAATGTGATATATAAATTTACTATAAGAAGCTACAATTAAATTGGGCTATATATAAAGTGTCTAAGGGTGAAATTCCCTAGCTACTGGTAGGTTCCTGGTTGATGCCAGAGCGAACAAAAGCAAATGATGAGACGTCCAGGACTCGAAAGAGTGTATTAAAGAATTAGACCACCTTCACGGATAGGTACCCTACTGAACAAAGGAGATGTATTACATCTTCGTTCACGTAGGTACCGTTATGCAAAAAATCCTTAAAAATTCCTCAATAGTTAAGAGTAAAAAACTTCACTCTTCTTACCTTGATTGTACCGACACTTATGGCCGCTATATTGGAAAGTATAAAGTTATAAAATCAGGTCCAGTATATGAAGTCTATGAATTTCAGTATCCTGTTCGCTTAGGAATAGACACATCTAAGTATAGAACAGGCATTAAGAAAAAACCCCAAAACAAACGAAGAAAAGAATATAGAAGAAAGAGAAGTACAAGAGCAAGAAATCTTGTAAAAAGAGTTGCTCGAATGAACTTTACCCCAAAAGACAAATTCCTAACATGTACCTTTGCGGAAAATGTTACAGATGTTCCATATGCTAATAATGAGTTTAGAAAATTCATTAAAAGACTAAATAGAAGATATGGTCCTATCTCGTATATAACAGCGATTCAATTCCAAAAACGAGGAGCTATTCATTACCACTCTCTTATTAACCTACCCTACGTAGAGAAAAAAGAACTCCAAGAGATCTGGGGAAATGGAATAATACATATAACTAAACTTGATAATGTAGATAATGTAGGAGCATATATTTCAAGGTATATGCTTAGAGATGCACTAGACGAAAGATTAAGTGGTAAAAAATGTTATTTCACTTCAAAAGGACTAAAGAGACCTGAACCAGAATATTTCAACGCAGAAGGATATCAGGAGCTCTCTAAAGTGGCAGGATTAGACCCCTCTAAGGTTGTATTCAAAAACTCATATACAAGTGACAGAAATGGAGAAGTTAAATATACAGAATATAATGTTGTTCGTGATTTCAATTCTTATGGGAAGAAATCATGACAATAGAAAAGGCAAGAGAAATATTAAAAATAAAGGATAACAAGCTTACTGATAAAGAAATACAAAAGATTATAGACCTTGTCCAAGATTTAGTTAGATTATATTTAGATAAAAATCATGTATAATTTTAATGCAGACAACTTTATAAGAGATGTAGTAGTCAATGCATTGACTATAATAATGGGCGATCGGAAACATCTCTTCGGAGTTGTCTGCACCGATCGCCCTTTTTTATTTATTAATCACATTATATGAAATATCTCTCAACAGATAAAAACACAAAAATTAAAAGGCTCGATTCAAAAACTGCTGTTCTCTATGTAAGAGTAAGTAGTCAAAATCAAGTCAATAATTACAGTATCTCTACTCAGTTAAAAGAATGTCGCTCATATCTTCAAAAACATAACATTAAAGAAGTTGGTGTTTTCATTGAGAAGGGAGAAAGTGCAAAATCTGCTCTAAGAACTGAATTTCAAAATCTGGTTAGCTTTCTAAAAAACAATAAAAACAAAGTTGATTTCCTAATCTGCTATAAACTCGACAGGTTTTCAAGAAACACAGAAGATTTCTATTACTACAAATCCTTAATTGGGAAATATGGTACAAAGATAAAATCAGTTACAGAAAATATTGAAGATACATCAACAGGTAGATTTATTGAATTAGTTTATGCAGGAATTGCGCAATTAGATAACGAAAACAAGGGAGAGAGAGTAAAACATTGTCTAGCAACAAAAGCTCTTGATGGTTGGTACCCTAGTGTCTCTCCATATGGATATAAGAATGACAAAGAAACACACAGATTGGTTAGAGATGACAGATATTTCAAACACATCAAATATTGCTTAAAAGAATTCTTGAAAGGAAAAACAACGACAGAATTAACAGAGGAGCTAAAAGAAAGAGGGATAAAAACGTTAGGGAGAAGAAATTCAGTAAGTAAATATTTTACCTCAAAAACAGTCTGGAAAATTTTAGATAAAAGTAAATTTTACGCTGGTGTTTATGACTGGGGAGAACATAAAAACATTCAAGGTAAACATGAGAAGATGATCTCTTGGAATGAACATCTAAAGATACAAGAAAGATTACACACTAAACCTTCAAAATACGTTCGTGATATGAAAGACCTATTCGTATTAAACTTTACTATTAAAAAGGGTGTTGGTTTCCTTCACTGTACAAACTGCGGGAAAAGAATGAGGTCGTGTAAATCTCAGGGGAATGGTGGTGAATACTTCTACTACTACTGCCCCAACCGACACTGCATGCAGCTAAAAAAGTCTGTTGCCAAGTCTGATTTAGAATGCACTTTCAGGCGAAACCTTCGTGATATTACTCCTTCCCCTGCCCTTATTCGCCTCTTTAAGGCGATGATGTTAGAAGAATTAGAAAAAAAAGAAGAGACAAATGAAGAATTATCAAAAGATGTAAAACATCAACTCAAAGATTTAGAGAAAGAAAAAGAAGAAACAATTTCTATGAGAAGAAGGAAAGAATTAGATCTTGAAGATTATAACAATGAAATGTACAAGATAAAGACTAAGATTAAGAATCTCTCTTCAAGTATTAATTACAATGAATTTGAGGATCATGATTACAACAAATTACTTGATAATGCAGAAGAGTTTCTGAGTAATATCGAACCACTATATAATGACTATCCTATCAGTAAAAAGAGAGAGTTAATACAGATAATTTATCCAAAAGGTATAAAGTATGGAAATGGAACTTTACGAACCAATGAAAAGTCTTATCTATTCAATGTTTTGGATATGATGGACAATGGAAAGTATCAAATGGTGGGTGTACAGGGATTCGAACCCTGAACCTAACGGTTAAGAGCCGTTTGCTCTACCAGTTGAGCTACACACCCACAAATAGCAGCTTAATCATACCAATATAAAAGCTATTTTTCAACCTCAATTGGCTTAACTACAATATCTCTAGCTATTAACAAAGACCCATCAGAAAGTACCCTATCTTCCTTCTCTTCAATACCCAAAACTTCATAATTTGTTTCTAATATTTCCAACTGATACTCCCCCTTATTAACTACAAACCTATACTTACCTTCACCATCTGTAATTCTTTTACCTACAATCTTATCAAATTCAACATCTCTAAGACCTACAGATACACCTTTAACAGGATTCCCATCCTTATCCCTAACTACACCATATTCAGG